>JAFYBI010000325.1 GCA_017540285.1 Clostridia bacterium
CATTTCCCGTTTTTTTCCTGCGGGAGATATTTTCCGTCCGATCCGTAGTATAGGTGTGAGGAAGGAAGGTGAAGCGTTGGACGACAACAAAATCGTCGAACTGTTTTTTGAACGCTCGGAGCAGGCGATCGCCGAATTGTCGGACAAATACGGCCCGATCTGCCGCAAGATCGCCGAAAACATCCTGAACAGCCGGGCGGACGCGGAAGAATGCGTGAACGACGCGTATCTCGGCGTATGGAATACGGTGCCGCCGCAGAGGCCCGATCCGCTTCTGACCTACGTCTGCCGGATCGTCCGGAACCTCGCCCTGAAGAGGTATCACGAAAACACCGCGCGGAAAAGGGACAGCCGCTATGACGCCGCGCTGGAGGAAATCGCGGATTGTTTTCCTTCGTCCTTCTCGGTCGAGGAGGAAGTGCTGGAAAAGGAGGCCGTGCGTCTGATGAACCGGTTCCTCGGCACGCTCGAACGCGACAGCCGGATCCTGTTCGTCAGGCGCTGGTGGTACGGCGACTCGGTCGGGGAGCTCGCGGGGCTGTTTCAGATAAGCCGCCATACCGTTTCCGTGCGGCTTTCACGGCTTCGCAAAGCGCTCAGACGCTATCTGGAAAGGGAGGGAGCATCACGTTGAAGGTAAAAAAGGAGCAGGTGTCCCGGATCCTCAGCCGGATCGACGGGAAATATATCGAGGAAGCGGCCGTTCCGACTCCGGGAAACGGGACCGGCGTATCCCGGCCGCGCCGCGTCCGGTGGAAAGCGGCCGCCGTATGCGCCGCGCTGGCCGCCGTCCTCGGTTCCGCCGCGTTTGCCTATGCGGCCGAGGCCCGGGAATACCGTTCGGCGGTCACTTTTTTTGAGGAAAACGGACTTTCGATGCAGGGGCTCAGCCGCTCGGAAGTGAAAGCGGTCTATCGGGACATCACGGAAAACCGGTTTTCCTACGGCAGGACGGCGGATGTGATCCGGAAGACCGTTCCCGGCTGGGAAATCGAGCAGGCCGCGCCGTCGCCGGACGAGCTCTCCGAGCTGTGGGACCGGAATTTCGGGGCGGGCACGGGCGCGCGCGCGTCCGACGGGGCCGCTTACCGGGTGTTCCATATCGACTACGACTACGTCTACGACGAACGGAAGGGGTTCGAAGTCCTGGAGAAAAGCGTCCTGGAATGCAGCCGGGACGGGGCTACGCTCTGGACGGCCGAATTCACGGACTTTTTCCTCCAGAGCTGGACGCATACCGGGGCGGGCACCGCGGTATGGGGATTCAGCGAATCCCGGACGCTCGGAGAACCGTCATACGGCTGGATCTCCTGCGTGGACGACGAGGGAAACATCCTGTGGCAGCTGCGGCTCGACCACGGGTTCCGGCATGAAATCGTCGCCGCCGTGCTGGACAACGGCGACGGCACCTGGGCAGTCTTCAGCCGCGGCGACGGGAAGCATCTCTGCCTCAGCTGCATCGGTGCTGACGGGACCGAACGCCGCTTCCGCCAGACCGAGGTGGGCAACCTCGGCATCTGGAACGCCGCGCGGCTGGGGGACGGGTATATCGTCCAGCTCGGGAATCTGACGTCCCGCGACACCGCGCTGCTGTACCGGATGGACCGGGAGGGGAACGTGCTCGACAGCTATTCCTACGAAGCCGACGACTGCGATTACTATCTCACGGATATGATCGCCTACGGCGGGCAGATCTACCTCTCCGCCTACGCCGTCCCGAAGCAGAACGACGAAGGCGGACGGCATGAGATCGCCGACATCCTGGACGCGGTCTTCTCCGAAGGGCGCCTGGATATTTCGGGCGAGGAGCTGACGCCGCTCGTCAGGGCCAACTACACGGCGGTCCTGCTTCTGTGCGATCCGGATGGCGGCGTCCCGCGGACCTTCTACTCCGTGAAGGGTTCGCTGGGGGGCAGATTGTCCGTGAATGAAGCGGGAGAGCTGGAGTGGGACGCGGAAAGCATCGTGTCGACCTTCTTCTCCCCGGCGACCAGCGCTTTCACGATCGGCGGCACCTGCAGGGTGTTCCGGTACACCTTCGACGAGGCGGGCGTCCTGACCGGGCGGACGGATACCGGCGAGACCGTGCCGTATTGGCGGTGAGAGGACTGCATACGACGGCGCGGCTGTCTTTGAAAAATCGGAGGCGGAGCTCGCCCTGCCGCTGAAGGGTTACAAAAAAATACTCCGCAGAGTGAATTGAGAAAAACAGCTTGACCTCTCCGCACGTTTGCGGTATAATAACGGATATGCGGGGCACTCTCCGCAAAATCTTTCTGAATCATCAAGGAGAACACCGAATGAAACGAGCCTTCCTCTTTATCACCGCGATCATCCTTGCCGCCGCGCTGATCGTTCCGGCGTCGGCTGTCGGGCCGGTCGTGCCCAATCCGGACGCCGCCGCCAGCCGTTCCGTCGTGATCGACGCCCTCTACCGGCGCGAAGGCAGTCCCGCCCTCGCCGAACGCAGCGATTTTCCCGACACCGCCGGCCAGTGGTACGCCGACGCCGCTTCGTGGGCCAGAACGAACGGCATCGTCTTAGGCGACGAAGACGGCAGCTTCCGCGGATCGCGCGGCATTTCCCGTGCGGAACTCGCCGTCATCCTCTACCGCTACGCCGTCTATAAGGACATCGATGTCTCCGAGGGCGAGGATACGAATATCCTGAGTTACAGCGACGCCTTCGACCTGCCCTCGTGGAGCTATCCCGCCTTTCAGTGGGCCGTCACGGTCCCGCTGTGGGAAGCGGGCGAAAGCCTCCTTCCCGACAGCACCCTTACCTGCGCCGAGCTCACCGATACCCTCGTGAACTTCACGCACGGCACCGCGCTTGCCCACTGGACGCAGGACGCGCAGGCGAAGAAAGCCCTGACCGACTACGTGACGGCCGTGACCGATCCGGACGCTGCGGCCTACATCCCCGTGAAAGACCGCATCGCCGTGTTCGATCTCGACGGCACCCTCTTCTGCGAGACCGACCCGAATTATTTCGACTACACGCTGCTGGCATACCGCGTCCTCGAGGATCCGGACTACAAAGACAAAGCCTCCGACTTCGAACGCGAAGTCGCGAACAAGATCCGGGAACAGAACGAGACCGGGGCGTCCTTCTCCGGGCTCGAGGTGGATCACGGCAGGGCCGTCGCCTCCGCGTTCGCCGGCATGACCGTCGATGAGTTCAACGCCTACATCCAGGAATTCAAGAAGCAGGATATGCCCTCCTACGACGGCATGAAGCGCGGCGGCGGCTTCTACAGGCCGATGGTCGAGGTGGTCGAGTACCTGCAGCGGAACGGCTTTACCGTCTACGTCGTCAGCGGCACCGACCGCCTGATCGTCCGCGGCATCCTGTACGACAGCGTCCTCGATATCCCGAACCGGCAGATCATCGGCTCCGACGAGATCATCGTTTCGAGCAATCAGGGCGATACCGACGGGCTGAACTACGTCTTCACGGAAGGCGACGAGCTGATCCTGGGCGGCGAATTCCTCATCAAGAATCTGAAGATGAACAAGGTCTCCGTCATCATGCAGGAGATCGGGCAGCAGCCCGTCCTTTCCTTCGGCAACTCGACGGGCGACTCGAGCATGGCGGAGTACGTCACGAGCGGCAACCCCTATCCGTCGCTCGCCTTCATGCTCTGCTGCGACGACCTTGAACGCGAGAACGGAAACGAAGCCAAGGCGCAGAAGATGTTCGACCTCTGCGCGGAATTCGACTGGGTCCCGATCTCGATGAAGAACGACTGGACGACCATTTACGGCGACGGCGTGACAAAGAAATAAGGCTTGCCGCGCCGGGCGCTTCCCTTCCCCCGCCGCCGTCCGCGGCCTCCGGTCCAGAAACAGCAATCCGATCCGCACGAGCGGGTCGTCATCGGTCCGTCGGGACCGGCGGCGGCCCGCTTTCCGGTTTCCGCAGAAAATTTCCGTAAAAATGAGACGAACGGAGCGCGTGAAACGTCTGTAAGGGTGGACGGAGCGGCGTACGGGCTCCGCCGGTCACGAAAGCAGAAGACAAAGGAGGAACGGCCATGCCGGAATCGCTGTTCGGAAGACCCGCGCGGCGGGGCGAAGCGGCTGAGGCGGCGGAAACACCCGCGGCGGAGAATCCGGCCGAGACGATCTTTCTGGCGTACCGGAACGCGATGTTCCATACCGCGCGCGCCATCCTCGGCGACGACTGGGCGGCGGAGGACGCGGTGATGGACGCGCTCGGGAAGATCTGCGCGCACACCGGAGACTTCGGCGGCCTGCCGGAAAAAAGCCGCAGGCGGCTCGCGATGCGGATCACCGAAAACGCCGCGCTCGACCTCCGGAGACGGCGGACACGGCGCGCGGCGCGGGAGGTTTCGGCCCCGGCGGAACGGGGCGGAGAGGCGCTGTCCGACGACTCCGCCCTGCCCGAGGGCGACTGGCTCGACGGCCTGACCGACGGGGTGAGCGCGGAGGACGCGTATTTCCTCGCCGAAGACTTCGGGTCGCTCGCCGAGGCGGTGGAGGGCCTGCCGGCGAAATACCGGGACGCCGTCCGCCTGCGGTACGGCGAAGGCTGTTCGAACGCCGAGATCGCGCGGCTGTACGGGATCCCGGAAAGCACGGTGTCCACGCGCCTGGATCGGGCGCGGGCGCTGCTGCGGAAATGGCTGGAGGCCGAAAAGGCAAAAGCAGAGGAAGGAGAAGACCAATGAAACAAGAATACGAATATACGGACGAAGAGCTGCTCGGGAAGGCGGGGG
>JAFYBI010000326.1 GCA_017540285.1 Clostridia bacterium
GAGCTCCGCCGTGGTCTCGCCGATGAGGATGTTGTATTTGCGCTTGATGTAGCTCGTGATGGCCTCGTCGAGCTCCGCGCCCGCCGTCCGGAGGGACTTCGAGAGCACGATCCCGCCGAGCGAGAGGACCGCCACTTCGGTCGTCCCGCCGCCGATGTCCACGATCATCGAGCCGCGCGGATCGTCGACGCGGAGTCCGCTGCCGAGGGCTGCCGCTTTCGGCTCCTCGACGAGGGCGACCGACTGCGCGCCTGCCGCGAGCGCCACGTCCTCCACTGCCCGGCGCTCCACCTCGGTGACGCCGTAGGGGATGCACACCATCACGCGGGGATGGCTGAAGATCGTGCTCCCCGACACCTTCTTGAAATAGTGGTTGAGCATCGCCGCCGTCCCGTCGAACTCCGCGATCACGCCGTCCTTCAGGGGGTGCATCGCCGTGATCGAGCCGGGCGTCTTGCCGAGCATGAGCTTCGCCTCGTTCCCGACCGCGACGACCTTCTTCGTCTTCGATTCCACCGCCACGACCGACGGCTCGCGCAGGATGATCCCGCGCCCCTTCATATAGACCAGCGTGTTCGCCGTTCCGAGGTCAATACCGATTGTTTTCATCGTTCCTGTCCATCCTTCCCCGGGCAGATATCCCGAGCCGCGCCAGCTCTTCGGCCACGCGGCATACGGGCAGCCCCACCACGTTGTAGTAATCCCCGCGGATCTCTTCCACAAAGACGCACGCGCCGCTCTGATAGCCGTACGCCCCCGCCTTGTCGAGCGGATCCCCGCTGTTCACGTATTCGTCGATTTCTTCGTCCGTGAGGTCCCGGAACCGCACCTCCGTCGAAACGGCAAAGGCCGATTCCGCCGCCCCGGCCCGGATCATCACACCGGTCCAGACCTCGTGCGACGTCCCGGAGAGCTGCCGGAGCATGCGCCGCGCGTCGTCCGGGTCCTTCGGCTTGCCGAGCGGCTGCTTCATCGCGGGAGCCCAGACGACCGTATCCGCCGAGAGGACCGGGGTGTCCCCGATCTCGTCCCGGTACGCCGCAAAGAGGGCGTCGTTCTTCAGCTTTGCCAGCGCGATCACGTATTCCCCGGGATCACCCGCCGGGAACGGGACCGCCGCCTCGTCCGCCGGAGCGGTGAGGACGCGGTGCGGGATGCGGGCGAGCGTCAGGATCTCGTGCCGCCGGGGGGAGGCCGACGCGAGAATGATTTCGGTTCTGCGCATCGGTCAGTCCCTCGTCACAAGCCTGCCGAGCAGGAGGGAGAGCGCGACGCAGATCACCGTGGAGACCGTGATCTTGATATAGATCCCGAAGGTCAGCGACAGTACGGTGAGGTTGAGGACGACCGGACCCTCCGTCCCGAAGCCCTGCCCGTAGGAGAGCCACGAAAGGGCCGGGACCCCCGCCGTGATCTCCGCGACGAGTCCGCCCACGACGATCCCCGCGAGGGTGAGGAAGAGATATAGCCAAAACGATCTTGAACGCATCGTTCCTCCTTGCAGCGGCACGCCGCTGTCATTCTGTATTTTCGGAAAATTTCTCTTAAACGCCCGTGTGTCCGAAGCCGCCTGCGCCGCGATCGGTGTCGGAAATCTCGGGGACTTCTTCGAACGCCGCGCGCAGGACCGGGCAGAACGCCATCTGCGCGATGCGGTCGCCGGGTTCGACGGTGACGGGTTCCGCGCCGAGGTTCACGACGGCGACCTTGATCTCGCCCCGGTAGTCCGCGTCGATCACGCCGACGCCGTTCGAGAGGGCGAGCCCGCGCTTCACTGCAAGGCCGCTCCGGGCGAAGAGGAAGGCAGCGA
This sequence comes from Clostridia bacterium, assembly GCA_017540285.1. Taxonomy (GTDB): domain Bacteria; phylum Bacillota; class Clostridia; order Oscillospirales; family CAG-272; genus UMGS1696. The sequence continues at coordinate 1,811 of JAFYBI010000326.1, forward strand.
CCGACCCGTCCGATCCCTCCGGGGCGCCGAAATCGAGGGCGATGCCGGTGGGGATGAGGGTCCGCGCGCCGGGTTCGACGGTGATTGCCTCGTCGAGGGCCGCCGAGAGGTCGCATGCCGCCGCGCCGGGGGTCTGATACGCCGGGATCCGGGCGTCCGGGCGGAGTTTTTTGATTTTGACGGGGATGGGCATGGGGCACTCCTTTCGTTTCCTGTTTCTGCGTCTTTTCTGCTGCCTGGCATGGACATGCAGCGGTCTCCTTTGTGAAGGAGAAGAAGAGGTCAGAGAAAGCTCTGCGGAGCTTTCTCCCATTGAAAATTGCCTTGCGGCGCACCCAAGAGTGCCTCCCCGGTTTCACTCCGTGAAACCGCCCGGCCATCTTGGGGATCA
>JAFYBI010000327.1 GCA_017540285.1 Clostridia bacterium
CCGGACCGCGAGGAAATCGCGCAGGACGGAGAGGTCCGGCGGACACCAGTAGCGGTGGAAATGCGCCGCGGCGTTGTCGTCGAAGCGCTCCGTGAAGAAATCCGCGCGGGACGCCCAGAAGACGCTCTCGAGCGAGAACATGTGCCGCCCGTCGATCTCCCGCACCGCGCGGATGCAGTCGCGGTAGAAGGCACGCAGCTCTTCGGAGAGATCGGGCAGCTCCTTCGTCCCCTCCATGGGCGTGCGGACGGGCTCGTTCAGAAGATCGTACATCCCGACGACGGGACGGTCGCGGTACCGGCGGGCAAATTCGCGCCAGAGGGCGAGCGTCTTCTCCCGCGAATCGGATTCCGTGTCGGTGAACAGGCGCGGGATGTCGTCCCAGCTGTCGTCGATGTTGTGTCCCGTCTGACCGCCCGGCGCGCCGTGAAGGTCGAGGCAGACGTAGAGCTTCCACTTCTCGCACCAGCCGAGGAAGCGGTCGATCAGGGCGAAGCCGTCCCCGCGCCACCGGATGCCGGGCTCGTCCTCCATCACGATCCGCCAGTTCACCGGCAGGCGCACGGAGTTGAAGCCCGCCTCCGCCATCGCCCGCACGTCGGACTCGGTGATGTAGTTCTCGCGGAAGGTCTTCCAGAACCGCGCGGCGTATTCCGAGCCCGCGAGATGGCGCACGAGTCCTTCGATCGACGCGGGCCGGGTGTAGCGTCCGCCGAGCTTCCACATGTAGCCCTCGGGAAGGAGCCAGTTCCCGACGCCCATGCCGCAGAGCAGGATCTCCTCGCCCCGCCCGTTCACGATCCTTCCGCCTTCGTTCCTGAGGAATCCCGATACCCGATCGCGGGACAGCTTTTCGTTGATGGTCATGCCGGCCTCCGTTCGTTTTTTCTTTATTATACAGGACGCGCGGGGAAAAGTAAAGCGGGAAACGCAAAAAAGGACCGCCTCCGGATCGAAGACGGCCTTTTTGATTCAGTTCTTCTTCACAATCTTCCGGATGCTGTCCGGGGAGAGACAGTATTCCCGCGCGAGGGCTTCGACGGACATGCCGGCGCGGTGATCCCGGCGGATGCGGGCGTTCCGTTCGGCGAGCTCCGCCCTCAGTCCGCTCGATTCGCCCCACCGGACGCGTCCCCCCAGACGGGGAACATACAGCGCACCGCCCGGAAAATACCGCCGGATCTCCTCGACGAGGGAGGGCGGAAGAATGTCTTCTGCGTTGACGTAACGGATAAACGATCTGCCTTTCTGTTCCCCGTGCGGCGGGAAACGAACGCCCACCGGTATGCTGATTGCTCGAAACGCGGAAGAACACCGGACGTTGCCGCCCGGCGCATTCCGCCGATGGGATGGGGCTTTCCCGTCTCCGTGGGCGCGGATCAGAGAACAGCCACCTCGCAACTCATCTTCATTTTCCAATACCTCCGATCCTCCGTATTCGGCAGCCGGCTGCCGTACCTGTATTCTATCATATCCCGTTCCGGATTGCAAGGGAAAGAACGGGTGAACGGATTCTTTCCGTCCGGCTCAGTCCCTTTCGAGGAGCGCGAAGGCGACGTTCGCCACCCGGCGCTCGAACCAGTTCCGGAGCCACTCGACCTCCTCGTCGAAGGGCAGGGTCTTGTCCTTCGCGAGACCGGAGTAGCGCTGCTTTTCCTTCCACGGCGCGTCCGTGTAGTTGCGGCGGAAGGAATCGCCGTACTTCTCCATCAGGACGTCGATGCGGCATGTCCCGAGATCGTTGTCCCGGTAGAGGTTTTCGAAGAGCGGGAAGACCTCCTCGAAGCGTGTCCGGACGAGCTCGCGGAAGGCGGGATCCTCGAGAAGCTCATGGAACCACCAGACATCCATCCAGACGCCCTCCGCGGAGTCTCCGGATTTCGTGCCGAAGCCGCGGACGTTGCAGTAGGTGAAGTATTTGTTCTCGTTGCAGCTCTCGGAGACGTTGCCCATCGAGAGGTCGTAGTCCCAGATCGGGCCCGCATACAGCTTGCCGCCCTTCAGAAAGTACCGCGTCGAGAAGTCGTAGACGTCGATGGATTTGGTGATTTCGGAATGGATGTAGAAATTCACGAAGGAATCGATGTCGAAGTATTCGCCGTAGGCGGCCATGTCGTGTGTCGCGAGAGCGGCCTCCGCCTCTGCGAAGAAGGCCTTCAGGTAGTCCTTGCCCTCCTTCGAAACTTTCTCCGGCCGCGAGACCTTCATGCGCTGGCCGTACTTCGGCTGGAAGTAGTAGGAGCCGTCGTTGCGGTTCATGTCGATCTCGAAGATGAATTCGTTCGCCTCGACGTCGATGTCCACGCGCGTGCGCCCGTCGGTGACCGGCTCGATGAGGGTGTAGTTCCCGAGGTATTCTCCGTTGACGAAAACCTCGACGATCCGGCATTCGGAGGTGTAGGGCAGGCCCATTTCGGCGGCGAGGGAGTAGGCGATGAAGTTGCGCATCATCGTCTTGTCGTAGAGGTTCGCGAGGAGGCACCACTTCCTGCCGCGCTCCATGCCGAAGAGGGACACGCGGGCGGAGAAGCGGATGTTGAGGGGAGGCTTCGCCGCGCCGGACGTGGAATTGCCGCGCAGGGAGATCTC
>JAFYBI010000328.1 GCA_017540285.1 Clostridia bacterium
CTACGACACCAACTTCTGGAAGTCGTTTGTGGCGACGCGGCTCCTGACCGCGACCGGCGACCGTGGGGCGATCACCCGGTGGGGGCGGAGCGCGGAGGACCACCTCCTCTTCGCCGAGCACCTGACCGCCGAGTACCGCATCAAGACCGAGGGGCGCGGGCGTCGCGTCGACGAGTGGAAGATGCGCCCGGACGCGCACGACAACCACTGGTGGGACTGCATCGTGGGAGCGGCTGTCGCGGCCTCGATGTCCGGCTGCGTCCTCGCGGGGACGATGACGGACGGGAGGCCGAAGGCGGCGGCGAAGCCGAAGGTCAAGCTCTCGGAGCTGCGGCGGATGAGGGGATAGCGTGGCGAAAAAAGTTTTTCGCTTTTGCCTCCCCTCATCTGAATAGATACAACAGGGAAGGAGGTGGATCGCCATGCGGTACGGAAGCGTGTGCAGCGGGATCGAGGCGGCGACTGTCGCTTGGCGGCACCTGGGCTGGGAGTGCGCGTTCGTCTCCGAGACGGCGCGGTACCAGTCGGCCGTCCTCGCGGCGCGCCTCCCCGGCGTGCCGAACCTCGGCGACTTCACGAAGATCCGCCCCGGGGACTACCGGGGGGACATCGACCTCCTGGTCGGCGGGACTCCGTGCCAGCCGTTCAGCCTCGCGGGGCTGAGGAAAGGACTTGAAGATGAAAGAGGCTGCCTCGCGCTCGAGTTTGCTCGGCTGGCTTTTCGCACACGCGCCTGCTGGGTGGTCTGGGAAAATGTCACCGGCGCTCTCACGAGCGGGAAGGGACGCGATTTTGCCGCCCTCGTATCGCTGCTCGCCGGATGGGACGTCCCAGTGCCGGAGGGCGGATGGCGGAACTCCGGGCTCGCCGTCGGAGCCCCCGGATGCTTCAGTGTGGGCTGGCGAGTGCTTGACGCTCAATATACCCGCGTTCAACAATTTCCGAGGGCGGTCCCGCAGCGAAGGAAGCGTCTCGTCCTTGCGGGACATCTTGGAGACTGGCGTCCCGTCAGGCGAGTTTTCTTTGACGGGGAGATGTGCGGCGGGGATACTCCTCCGGTCAGAGATCCGGCGGGAGCGCCTGCCGGAGCAGCTGAGGCTGGCTCTGGCGTCTGCATCCCGCTCGACCTGACCAACCTGGACGGGCGGACGAGGCACCTCCTCGGGAAGTGCTACGACGACGCGCAGTCGGCTGCGTACACGATCACGCGGCGCAGGCCGTCCGGCGTGTGCGCGGACGGGGTTGCGCGGATGCTCACGCCGGTCGAGTGCGAGAGGGCGATGGGCCTTCCGGACGGATACACGGCAATCGCCTGGCACGGCAGGGACGCCGCTCACTGCCCGAGGTGGTCCCGGTACCGCGCGCTCGGCAACTCGATGAGCGTGAACGTGATGGCCTGGGTCGGCGAGAGGATCGCCGCAGTCGAGGCCGGAAAGGAGTTTCTGGACTATGGACCAGTCGAAGATCGAGGAGATCATGGAGAACCTCATCCTCTCGCCCAAGAAGGTGGAGGTTGACGGGCAGGTCGTGGAAAACCACTCGGCGGCCGACCTCATAAAGCTCCTCAACTACTATGCCTCGAAGGACGCCCTCAAGGGGAGGAGGCTGCCGATACGCATCACGAAGATGGCGTCGGGGGGAGGTGCGCTGTGAAGCTGTGGCCGCTTAACAAGAAGAAGGACGCCGCCGAAAGGAAGGGCCTCGGCGGGCGGTTCTTGGGCTGGATGCGCGCGCGCTTCGACGCGGCGCAGACGACGAAGGACAACGCGCGGCACTGGGGACCTGCCGACTTCCTCTCGGCGGACGCCGAGGCGGACCCGAACGTCCGCAAGATCCTCCGGACGCGCGCCCGCTACGAGGTGCAGAACAACTCGTATGCGCGGGGCATCGTGAAGACGCTCGCGGACGACACCGTCGGCACGGGGCCGCGCCTACAGATGCTCCTTGGCGACGACGGGACGAACAAGAGGATAGAACACGATTTTTCGGTCTGGGCCAAGAAGACGAGGCTTCCCGCGAAGCTCCGCACCATGAGGATGGCGCGGTGCCAGGACGGCGAGGCGTTCGCACTCATGGCCCAGAACCCGAGGCTTACAACGAACGTGAGGCTCGACCTGCAGCTCATCGAGGCCGACCGGGTTACGGATGACGAATTGATCAGCGACGAAAAGCGGGTCGACGGCATCACGTTCGATGCTTTTGGAAACCCCGTCTCGTACAGGGTGCTGAAGTTCCATCCCGGCGGGACGGAGAGCTTCAACACGGAGTTCGTCACCGTCAGGGCGGAGAACATGATACACGTGTTCCGCCAGGATCGCCCCGAACAGCACAGGGGCATCCCGGAGATAACGGCGGCTCTGCCGCTCTTCGCACACCTCCGCCGGTTCACGCTGGCGGTGGTTTCGGCGGCGGAGGCGGCTGCCGACTTCGCGGGCATCCTCTACACGGACGCCCCGGCGAACGGCGAGGCGGACTCCGTCGAGGCGATGGACACGATCCAGCTTGAGCGGAACATGCTCCTCACGATGCCGGGCGGCTGGAAGATGAGCCAGGTCGATCCGAAGCAGCCC
>JAFYBI010000329.1 GCA_017540285.1 Clostridia bacterium
AATGTGCGTAGACGATTACAGAAACATACGGGTGGAAAACCGCATGAGACGTGTCATTCCGAGGAAGGGCCCGGGGGCCCTGACGTGGGAATCCGTACTTCTTCATGAACGAACAGCCATTTTCCATGGCTTCCTCCCCCATACAGGGGATGCGGATTGCCACGTCACAAGAGTTTCCGCACCGCGGAAATTCAGTCCTCGCAATGACACATGATAATCGGTGCGAAGCCATGCTCTTCAACACCGTCGTACGCCTATATACAGAACAAAGACGGGACTGCCGCACTCCGTTTCAGGAGTAATGCGACAGTCCCTGCTTTTGTTTTCCATTCACTTATTCGTCCCGGTCGCGGTGCTTCAGGAGCACGACCGCTGCCGCCGCGATGGCCAAGACGGACACCGCGATGCACACGATCGGCACTAGACGGATCCCGTCCTCCTCCGGCAGTTGCTCCGGTTCCGCTTCCGGTTCGGTCTGCTGCTCCGCGGGAGCCGCTTCGGTCTCGCCTTCGGTTTCCGGATCGGGAGCGGGCCCGCCGATCGGGGACCAATGCGCGTAGAGCACATGATCGCCGAGGTGCGTGACCTTCGTCTCCGCCGTGACCTGCTGACCGCCCGTCCGCGATGTGAACCAGCCCTCGAACAGCGTGTCAGCTTCCGAAGGACCCGGGAGAGCGCCGTAAGTCCCGCCGAAGGTCACGGTCATGGGATCGGTCGATCCTTCGATGCCGTTCCAGTCGAACGAGACGGTCATCTCCGTCACCGGGGTGCTCTGCTCGGCCATCGTCGGCGGGACATATCCCTCGGCGGAGAGGCCGTAGAATTCCAGCTCCGCAACGTCGCCGTGCTCTTCGCCATTCCAGTAGCGGTAGTACTGATAGCCCCGGTTGTCTTCAAACTCGGTGATGACCTGCCAGGACCACGATTCCGCCTCCGCCGTACTCGTCCAGAGGGTCGTCCACGTCTTCATGTCGTCCGAGCCTTGGATCGATGCGCCTTTGAAGCGGGCCGTCCAGTTTTCACGCGGCATGATGCGGACCTTCGAGAGGATCTGCGGAGAATCCAGCGCGATCCCGGCGTAGGCGTAATCCGCGGCCTTCGCGGTCGGATCGTAGTAAGTGTAGCGGTCCCCGTCGAACGCGGCCGACGCGCCGGTGCCCGTTGTTCCGTCCCAGCCGGTCTCCTCGCCGATGACCTCGCCCGTGAGCTTCACCGGCCCCGCGATCGCCGTCCCGAGGGGATAGCCGTACAGCTCGACCTCCGCGACGTCGCCGTGCTCATAGCCGTTCCAGTAGCGGTAAAACTGATAGCCGGTGTTGTTGTCGATGTCGGTGATCTCCTGCCAGTCCCATTCCCGGGCGGAATGTTCGCTCACCCAGAGGGTCTCCCAGTCCTCCATGTCGTTCGAGCCCTGGATCGACGCGCCTTTGTAGCGGTCCAGCCAGTTCTCGCGCGGCATGATGACGATCTTCGAGAGGATGTAGGGAGCGCCGAGGTCAACGCCGCAGTAGGCGTCCTCGCTCGCTTTGGCGGAAGGGTCGTAATAGGTGTAGATATCGCCGTCAAAGGCCGCCTTCCGGCCCTTGTCGCGCTGACCGTTCCAGCCGGCGGTCTCGCCGATGAGAGTGCCTTCGAGGAGCGCGGAGCCCGCCGGGATGTCCGTCCCGGAGGCGGGGTAATCGGACGCGCATGCCGCGGTCGTCAGGACCACGCCGCAGAGGATGGCGAGGGTGATTTTTCCGAGTCGTCTCATGCTGTCTTTCCCCCTTTTCTCTTCGTTCCGCCGAGTGCGGCCATCACGCCCGCGACGAGGACGATGCCCGCCGTCATGACGATCCACTCCGCGTCGGACATGGAAGCCGAACGGGAGAGA
>JAFYBI010000330.1 GCA_017540285.1 Clostridia bacterium
AAGGCCAGATAATACTGATTCCCGTCTGAATCGTTGCACAGGCGGGCCGCTTTCCCGCCATGACTGCACTTCGCCGCCTTGCAATACCGCCAGTATTGCAAGGCGATCTGCGTTTGTCCTGACGAAAAATCGTCTCCCCCTATTGCAACAATTTAGAAGCTCATCAGTATAAAATCGCCGGGCGGGGACGAAAAATCCCTGCCCGGTCTCTCTTATTCAAAATGTCTTTCCGCCGCGAGGAAGATGTCGTTTCCTTCCGCGACGGCAGGTTCGGCCCACTCGCTTTCCGCAAAGCGGCAGTAGATCCCCCGGAACGCGCCGCAGTCGGAGAACGCGTATTCATCCACCTCGGTGAGCGGGGAGAGGAGCGTGATCCGCTCGAGAGCGGTGCAGAAGCTGAACGTATATGCGCCGATCTCACGGATGCCGCGGCCGAGGACGATCTTCTTCAGCCCGGTGCACTTGTTAAACGCGCGCAGGCCGAGCCGCTGTACCGTGTCGGGGATTGTGAGCTCTTCGAGCGCGGGGCAGTTGATGAAGCAGCGCGGACCGATCTCGCGCACATTCGCGCCGAAGTTGATCGTGTGCAGGGACGTGCAGTTGTAGAACGTTTGTTCCCCGAGCACTTCCACGCAGTCGGAGATCGTCACGACAGCGAGCGAAGAGCAGTTGATGAGGAAGTTGCGGTCGAGCTCGCGCACGATGACGCCGTCGACCATGTCGGGCACGACGAAATGCGCCCACGTTCCCTTCGCCTTCTCGTACAGATCCTTGCGGAACGAGAGGATCCCGTCCTCGGTGATCGAGAACCACGGCGACCGCGTCGAATCGGTCATGTTTACCTCTTCGAGACCCGTCATGGCTTTCGCCTTCTCGTAGACCGTACCAGCTGCCTTCGACGAGGCGTCGCGGAACTTCTCGAGCGAGCGGAAAACGGCGATCGCGTCGTCGTATTCACCCGCTTCGGCGAGGGCGACGGCGCGGTTGTACCGGATCGTCGGGACGATGACGCACACGGTCGTGATAAGGAGCGCGATCAGGAGGAGCGCCGCCGCGAGGATGCCGATCGCCTTCGCCTTGTCGGTCATTTTGCTCGCCCTGCGCTTTTTCTCCCGCGCGATTTCCCGCTCGGATTTCTCCCCGACCTCCGCCGCGCGCTTTGCGAGGGCCTCCCGGCTGAGGTGTTCCGCGAGCCACGCGCGCTTCACGCCGCAGGAGCCGCAGCCCGCCGCCGAGGCGAGGTTGATCTGACCGCACGCGCACCGCCAGGCTCCGTCGATCTCGTCGGGCCAGTACCGCGCCTCGGTCACGCCTGCGCATTCCTGACGCATGGCCTCGTAGAGGGGATCGGTCTGCCAGACGACGGCCTGCTCGGGAAAGCGTTTGCCCGGGACGCCGTCCGCGTTCTCCCAGACCTCGCCCGACGCATACCGCACGGAGCGGACGAGGACCGCGGCGTAAACCGCCTTCTCAAAGGGAACGGGGACGGGCGCGGATTCGCCGGGGGTGAGGACGACGCCCTCGCTCTGCCCGACAACCTCGCGCCGTTCGGACTGATATTCGATATCCGCCGTGTAGGACGCGACGGCAAAATCGCCGCAGGGGACGGCGGTGACGGTCATTTCGATGCCGCTCTCCGGGGAGGGCCGGACGAGGCGGATTCTTTTCACCTGCACCGGGCAGGCGGGGATCCATTCGCGCGTCTCCCGGTCGCTGACGACGCGCGCCGACGATGTTTCTGCCATACTGTGCTCCGATTGTTGTGTTCTGCCCTTATCATAGCACAGCCGTGCGTCCGATTCCAGCGGATTTTATGAATAATGCGCGCGGGAATCGAACGGGCCGAGTTTTTGAGCGGCATTCTCCGCGCAGAGCACGTCGCAGTGCTCGCTTATGTAGAATACCGCCTCCACCGGACAGAGGGAGCCGAGGTGCTCGCCCGGCGCGGGATTCTCCCGGTCGAGGATGAGATAATACGTCCGCCTTGCCCGGTCGACGAACGCCGCGCTCGATCCGCTGTATTCCGCCCGCGAGAGGTCCGCGCAGCATCCGAGAAGCCCGGAGATCTCGCCGAAGGCATAGACGTATTTCCGCGCGGGGATAGCTGTCAGCCGCCGCTCCGTCACCGTGAATTCGCCGTCCGGGAGCGGAGACGGCAGGGAGCCGAGCCGGGTGACGAAAAGCTCGCATCCGCCTGCCCGGGAGGGGTAAATCTGCACGTAGATCCGCCCGTCCATCCGCGAGATGCCGTACAGCCTTTCCGCGTCGTCGATGATGCCCCGCAGGACCTTGCCGGTCGAGCCCCGATACCGCAGCCATTCGTCGGACGAAAGCGTCAGCTTGATCTGTGAGTCGCTGATTACAATGAGTTCCATGATTCCTCTACCACCTGATTTGATCCATCCTCATTATAATCCGCCGCGCGGAAAAATGGTACCCCTAAAATTCTGGAAATTTCGCGGACAAACAGAAAACCGCAGGAAGTCCTGCGGTCGTCCGTGCGTGCCGGTTCTGTTCAGAGGATCTCGTCATGCTTTTTCGGCGCGCGGTCCTTTTTCGGCGGGTTCTTGACGGCCTCGTCGATCTGGGCGCCGTTCAGCATGGAAGTCTGGTTCTTCGAATCCTGTTCGCGGAAATTGCGGTCCGCCTGGTTCAGATTCTGGTTCTTTTTCTTCTTGTCTGCCATGGAAATGGCCTCCTTTGCGTTTTTGTCCCGGGAACCGTTTTCAGTATGCCGCAGAGGAGGCCGGATTATTCGCTCAGCCGAGATTTTTGCGCACGTTCAGAAGGATTTGCGCGACTTCGGCACGCGAGAGGGACCGGTTGGCGGAAATGGTCCCCGCGCCCGTCCCCCGGAAGATCCCGGCGGAGGTGAGGGCGGAGAGGGACCCGCGCGCCCATGCCGGAACGCTCGCGGAATCGGCGAACACGGCGACGGCATCCGATTCTTCGGCGCCGATGATCGCGTTGAGGATCACGGCGGCTTCGGCGCGGGTGACGGTTTCCTGCGGGCGGAACCAACGGAGACCGTTCTCCTCCCGTCCCTTCACGATCCCGAGCGATACTGCCCGCGCGACGTATCCGCTGGCTTCGGGGGAGATCGACGCGTCATCGGCAAAGCCGGCAGCGGCAGGCGGGAGATCCCCGGCGCCGAGGGCTTTCATCACGGTCACGAGAAAGTCCTCGCGCGTGACGGCGGCATCCGGATCGAAGAGGAGCGCGCCGTTCTTCGTCTTCACGTCCATCGCCCCCTCCGACGCCATGACGAGCGCGGCATTGTGCGCCCAGTGCCCCTCCATGTCGGAGAGCTTCATCCCGGACGCGGCTTTCGAGACGGTGACGGTCACGGTGCGCGGGGCGGAATAATGCCCCCATTCATCCCGCACGGTGTAGGTGAAGCGGTCGGTCCCGCGCACCCCGTCGAAGGGTGTGTAGCGGTAGGAACCGCAGGAGGCATCCGTCAGTTCGACGAGCCCCTTCTTCGGGTATTCGGCGATCTCAAAGAGGATCGCGTCGCCGTCCGGGTCGGAGCCCTCGAGTGTCTCCCACACGGTGATATCCTCCTGGGTCCAGCACTCGATCGCATCGTTCGCGCCGTTTGCGGATTTTGCGGCGGCCGGGGCGGCGTTCGACTCGTCCGTGTAGCGGAGGAGGCAGGGGAGGGAATAGTCCCCGGAGGCGCGGAAGCGGAACGAGCTCTCGCGGCATCCCGTCGCGGGGACGAAACGGAGGGAGGAGAGGGAGGAGGCGCTGATTTCCTGACCGGCGGCGACCGGCGCGTCCCCGAGCAGAAGGCGTCCGTCCGAGACCGGCGGCAGGGAGGTGACGGTGACGGCGTCGAAGGCGCACCCGACGGCGTTCACGAAGTCCGCCTCCCGGAAACGGATATCTCCCGTGACAAGCCCTGTGACGATCATCTCCTGTCCGCCGGCGATCACCTCGAGACCGGGGGAGAGCAGGGAGGATGCCGCGGCATGCACCGGCAGGATCAGGAACAGGGCGAGGAGGATGACGGGGATCAGGCTGCGTTTCATGGCAAATCATCCTTTCGTTTATCGGATTTCGTTCATGTGTATGCATCCGGGCGCGAACTTATCACGGGATTTGTCGGAATTTTTATTCGCATAACCTTGCAATTTGCGCGAATGTGATGTATAATAAAGAAAAAATTCCCGGAGGCAAACAACATGCTCAATATCCGCATTGAAAAAACGACCTCGCCGAAGGTCAAGCCGGACTACAAGAAGCTCGGCTTCGGCAATTACTTCACCGATCACATGTTCCTCATGGACTATTCCGTCGAGGAAGGCTGGCACGACGCTCGGATCGTTCCCTACGGACCGATCGCGCTCGACCCCTCCGCCATGGTGTTCCACTATGCGCAGGAGCTCTTCGAGGGCATGAAGGCATACCGCAGAGCGGACGGCGGCGTTCAGCTCTTCCGTCCGTGGAAGAACATCGAGCGCATGAACAATACCTGCGACCGTCTCTGCGTGCCCCAGATCCCGGCGGAGGACGTCCTTCAGGCGATCAAGGCCGTCGTCAAAACGGACGAGGACTGGGTCCCCTATGACGAAGGCACCTCCCTCTATATCCGCCCGTTCATCATCGCGACGGACGCGCACCTCGGCGTGCATCCGTCCCACACCTATCTCTTCGCGATCATCCTCTCCCCGGTAGGCTCCTATTACGAAGCGGGCATCAACCCGGTCAAGATCTACGTCGAGCGCGAATACGTCCGCTGCGTCAAGGGCGGCACGGGACGCGCGAAGGCAGGCGGCAACTACGCGGCCTCCCTCATCGGTCAGAAGAGAGCGGAGGACATGGGCTACGCGCAGGTCCTCTGGCTGGACGGCATTTACCGCAAGTATATCGACGAAGTCGGCGCGATGAACGTCTTCTTCGTGATCAACGGCACGGTGGTCACGCCCTCCCTCGAGGACGGCAACATCCTGCCCGGCGTGACCCGCGCTTCCTGCGTCGAGCTGCTTCAGAAGTGGGGCATCCCGGTCGAGGAACGCAAGCTGTCCATCGACGAAGTCATCGCGGCGAACGAGAACGGAACGCTTGACGAGGCGTTCGGCACCGGCACCGCGGCGGTCATTTCCCCGATCGGCGAGCTCTTCGACGAAGGAAAGCACATGATCATCAACAACAACGAGATCGGTCCGATCGCGCAGAAGCTCTACGATGCCATCACCGGCATGCAGTGGGGCAAGAAGCCCGACGTGATGGGCTGGATCGAAAAGATCGACTGAGGACCCGAATTCCACAAGAAAGCCGTCGCTTCGCGCGGAGCGGCGGCTTTTTTCACGCCTTCCCGGTTTTCGCATAGACTGCGGATGCAGAAAATCAGGTTTGGGAGGGTTTATGAACAGCGTTTACGACGGCTATACTCCGGCGGCGGGCGGAAAATGGTTTGCGGGAGCGAATACGGAGGCGGGCTTTTCGGGCTCCTATCCGGAGCTCGCGGGGGAAGCGTCCCTCGCGCGGCTGTACATTGTGAAGGGCGGGCCGGGCACGGGGAAGAGCACCCTGATGCGGCGCATCGGCGAAGCGGCGGAGGCGGCGGGGCACAGGGCGGACTACTGTTTGTGCGGCTCCGATCCCGATTCCCTCGACGCGGTGCTCCTCGACGGACGGGTCGCGGCAGTCGACGGGACCGCACCGCATGCGCTCGACATGGTCTATCCCGGCGCGGCATCGGAGCTCATCGATCTGTCGGCGTTCTGGGACACCGGGATCCTCTCGGCGGCCAGGGATGAGATCGTCTCGCTCGCGTCGCTCAAAGCAGCGGAGTTCGCGTCGGCATCCCGCTGGCTCGCCGCTGCCGGAAAGGTCCTTTCGGAGGAAGCGTCCCTCGCGCGCCGAACGTTTCTCGCGGATAAGGCCGAGGGCTTTGCGTCCCGGCTCGTGAAGCGGCTCGGAAAGCCCGAAGGACGGGGGATCGTCCGGCGGCGGTACACCCACGGGATCACGATGCGCGGCCGCCGGAAGACGGACGGCATTTCCGACGGCGCAGAGGTGCGGTACGCCGTCGAGGACTGCGGCGGATGCGCGCGCCTCTTTCTGCCCGTGCTTGCCGACGCCCTGACGCGGGCCGGATGGGATGTCACGCTCGGGATGCTGCCCCTCTCGGGGATCGTCGGCGGGATCCGCGCGGGACGGTTCGCGTTTGCGTGCGGCGGGGAAGCGGAGGACGGCACGATCCGGATGAGCCGGTTCACCCGGTCCGATCACGAGGTCCGGGGAGAGCTGCGGCTGGCGGCGAAGATCCGGGAATCCTGCCTCCGGGAAGCGGACGACCGGCTGCGGTGCGCATCGAAATACCATTTCGCGATGGAGGAGATCTACCGCGGCGCGATGGATTTCGGCGCGAAGGAGCGATATGAAAAGAAGCTGATCGCGCGCATCCTCGACGGGCTCTCGGAGTAAAAGCACTTGACGAATCCCGGCGGATCGGGTATAATGTACGGAGAACATCATCCCATCCGCCGGGAGGCTTTTATGAAAATCTACGACATCACGCAGGAGCTCTTTTCCGCGCACGTCTATCCGGGCGACAAAAAGCCGGCGTTCCGGCGCGTCTCCGATATGGAAGAAGGCGCTCTCTGCAACATCACCGAATTCGAGATGAACGCGCACAACGGCACCCACGTCGACGCGCCGCGTCACTTTGTGAAGGACGGCACCCCGATCGAAGGGCTCGATCTCGCGACCCTCGTCGGTCCGTGCACCGTCGCCGCATTCGACGGCCCGATCACGGAGGCGGACATTTTCGCGCACCGGGGATGCGTCCGGCTGATCGCGAAGGGGAAGTGCCGTCTGACCGAGGAGAGCGCCCGTGCCCTCTCGGCGTGCGGCGTGAAGCTTTTCGGCCTCGAGTCCCAGAGCATCGCCGGGGACGATCCGCCGCTCGCGGTGCATGTCGAGGTCCTCTCGCACGGGATCGTCGCGCTCGAAGGGCTCGATCTCTCCGCGGTGGAGGAAGGGGACTATTTCCTCTTCGCCGCGCCGCTCAAACTCGCGGGATCGGACGGCTCTCCCTGCCGCGCGGTCCTCGTGAGCGGATTGTCGGAGGCTTAAATGAAAACGCTGGAAGAGAAGCTTGTGAATCTCCTCGCAGACACGGTCCGTCCCCTTGTGCAGAGCGAGATCCGCATCGTGACGGGAGAAGCGGCCGACACCCTCCCCGTCGGCGTCTCGAAGATCGGCGGGATGCCCGATCTGCCGGAGGATTTCGTCTGGCCGGATTTCGAGGGCGAGCGGTACGTCCCGGAGCCGCCGATGTACGGCGATGACGGCGAATATTGCGCAGAGGAAGAGCGCGCATCCCCCGGAAGGATCCGCGCGCCGCTCGCCTTTCTCGCGCAGATCGACTGCCGGATCGCGTCGGCGTTCGATCGGGAAGGACTTCTGCCGAAGGACGGCATGCTCAGCTTCTTCTATGAGATCAACACGATGAAAAGCGGCTTCGATCCCGCCGACCGGGGATGCGCACGGGTCTTCTGGTTCCCCGACCTCACGGCTCTCCGCCGCACGCCGCCCCCGCCCGAGACGGTCTGGCCGGACTGGACGGGCAGGCGTCCTCTCCCCTGCGTCCCCGTGACGTTTGCCTCGCACACAAGCGTCCCCTGCTACGACGATTTCTGCGAGACGGAAGAGGAGGGCCGGATCCTCGGGGAATTTCCGCCCGGGCGGTTCTGGGAATACTACGACGAGGCGGCGCGTTCCCTCGGCTGGGACGAGGAGAGCGCGGAAGCGGAGCGCTCGAAGCTGCTCGGCTGGCCCGATATTCTCAACAACCCCATGTTCGTCGACTGCGAAGCGGTGACGGGCGGGTTCTATATCGGGGACGACGGCTGGATGGACCGGCTGACATACGATGAAAAAGTCGAGCTCCGCCGCCGCGCGCGCCGTGACTGGACGCTCCTCTTTCAGCTCGGCACCGTCCGGGACGGCGAACGGTCGGTTTACTGGGGCGAAGCCGGACATCTCTTCTTCTGGATCCGGCGGGAGGACCTCGCCAGGCGCGATTTCTCGAAGACATGGACGATCTTTCAATGCGGATAAACAGCAGCGACAGGAAAGGAAAAGTGAACGATGGAACTGAAGGAATTTCTGAGCGCGGCGGCGCACGTGAAGCCGTCGGCACGGCAGCTTGGGTGGTACGACACGGAGTTTTACGCGTTCGTCCACTTCACCGTCAACACCTATACCGACCTCGAATGGGGCCTCGGCAATGAGGATGAGAAGATTTTCAATCCGTATGACCTCGACTGCGACGAATGGGTCGAAGCCGTCAAATCCGCGGGGATGGGCGGCATCGTGCTCACGGCGAAGCACCACG
>JAFYBI010000331.1 GCA_017540285.1 Clostridia bacterium
GGGCGGTCGCGGAGCCCTCTTGTCCGCCGTCCGCGCAGGACAGCAAATCAATGGGAGAAAGCTCCGCAGAGCTTTCTCTGACCTTTTCCTCTCCTGCATAAAGGAGATAACCAGCACGTCATCCGCAAGCGCAGCCGCGCAGACAGGATGAACGGCCTGACCCGTTCTTTGCGGGCTTGCGAAGTGCGCCCGTCTCTTGTCTCCGGGCACCGCCCGGCGCGCAGACAGGACGAAAGGACCGCATCCTTTCTCCCACCGCCGATGAAAGAAATGCTTTTTTCCCCTTTCCCGCGGGATTTTTTGAAAAAATCCCCTTGACAAACAGCCCTGTTTGTTATATAATTATTCTCGTCTATCTGTGCGGGTGTTTTCACACGCCGAAAAGGTACTTTGAAATAAAAAGAAGGAGGTGTGATCATGCTCAGAACATATCAGCCCAAAAAGAGACAGAGAAGCAAAGAACACGGCTTCAGAAAGAGAATGGCAACCGCTGACGGCAGAAAGGTCCTCAAGAGAAGACGCGCGAAGGGCCGTGCCAGACTCACCCACTAAAGAAGTTTGAATAGCCTCCGCGTTCTTTAAGGTGCCGGAGGCTATGCTTTTGAAACGGCAAGATGAAGCTCTATTCCCTCAAGGAAAACCACCTGTTCCGCCGCGCCTATCAGAAGGGCGGCCGCAAGTCCGCGCGCACCGTCACGGTCTACGCGCTGAAGGACCGCGCCGCAGGCCTTTTGCGGAAACAGAACCCCCTCAAACAAACCGTCAACCGGATCGGCATCTCAGCCTCTAAAAAAGTCGGAGGCGCGGTGCAGCGAAACCGGGCGAAACGCCTGATCCGGGAAGCCTACCGTCAGATAGACAAAACCGTCGGCATCCGAAAAGGCTTCCTCATCGTCATCGTCCCGAAACCCGCCGCCACCGTCTCGAAAATGCAGGACGTGCTGTCCGACCTCTTTGACTGCCTCTCCGCCCTCGAACTCCTCCCGGTACAGAATCCGGCCGAGGATCCCGGCCGCGCGCCGGACGAAGGAAACAGAACGGCGGCAAAGGAGACCGGATCATGAAACCGTCCCGCGCCGTCAGGCGTCAGAACCAAAGACGCCCTCCCGCCGAACCGGACCGATCGGGAACCCCCGAATCCCGGGAAAACCCGGTCGCAAACGCCGCGAAAGCCCTCCGCCGCGCCGCGGTCAGACTGTGGCTCGCGCCGGTGCGCTTTTACCGCAGATTCCTCTCGCCGCTCAAAGGGCAGAGCTCCTGCCGGTACACGCCCACCTGCTCGGCCTACGCCATGGACGCGGTCGAAGAATGGGGCATCCTCTGCGGCACCCTGCTCGCCGTCCTCCGGATCCTCCGGTGCAATCCCTTCTCCCGGGGCGGGTACGATCCCGTTCCCCGGCGCGCGGAAGTCCTTGCCCGCATCCGGCGCCGATTCGGACGGCAGGCATCCCCGGACGCATCCCCCGGAGAAACCGGCGGGAAGCAGTCCGACGACCAATCCTCTCCCATGGAGCGCTAAATGGAAAGTATCTTCGATATCCTGTATATCCCGATGGGATATATCCTGCGGTTCGCCTACTCGCTCACGCACAACTACCTCTTCGCCATCCTGCTCTTCACGCTCGTATTCGAGATCCTGCTCTTCCCGCTCGCCGTCAAGCAGCAGAAGAATCAGATCAAGCAGGCATCCCTTGCGCCGAGAACGGCGGCCATCCGGAAGAAATACGCCGGACGCGAGGATCAGGCGACCAAGCAGAAAATGCAGCAGGAAATCATGGACATGTACCAGGCGGAGCACTTCAACCCGGCCTCCGGATGCGGCACCCTGCTCATCCAGATGCCCATCATCATCTGCCTGTACAACGTCGTCATGCGCCCCCTGCGGTACATCTCGAACGTGCCGACCGCGGAAATCACCGCGCTCAAGACCTTCCTTGAGGACGCCGGCGTCGAGATCGGCATCCGCAGCGAACAGATCAACATCATCAACGCGATCCGGGACAATGTTTCGAATTACTACACCATCGCCCCCCACCTCGAAGGCGCGATCCTTCCCGTCTTCAAGGTCGGGCCCTTCGATCTGTCCCAGACCCCCACGATCAGCTTCCAGCCGTTCAACTGGCTGATGCTGATCCCCGTCCTGACCTTCGTCATCATGGTCGTCTCGCAGAAGATCATGCAGCGGTTCACCTATCAGGATCCCACCATGGCCGAGCAGCAGAACAGCATGTCCATGAAGATCATGCAGTGGACCACGCCGCTCATCTCCGTCTATTTCGAATTCCAGCTTGCGGCCGCCGTCGGCGTGTACTGGATGTTCCGCAACGCCCTCATGGTCGTCTCGAAGATCGTCGCGGCCAAGCTCTACCCCCTCCCGAAGCTGACGGAGGAGGACTATAAGGAAGCCGAGCGGCAGGCAGGTCTCTCGAACAAGCAGAAGAAGCGCGAGGCAAAGGAGCGGGATCCGAACAAGAAGCCCGTCCGCAGCCTGCACCACATCGACGACGACGATTACAACGAACGCCTCGAAGCGGCGGAAAAGCAGGAGGAAGAAGAGAACGCGGAGCGGGAGGACAAAGCGCCCGTGCCGCTGAAGGACGAGGAACAGTCCGATTACCGGAAGAAGAAATAATATCCAACCAAGGACATAAGGAATACTATGGCTGAAACCTATTTAATCACAGCGAAGACCGTCGCGGAAGCCATCGCTCTCGCCAAGCGCGAGTACGAAGACGCCGACCACGAGATCTCCTACGAGATCGTGAAGATGGAAAAGAAGGGCCTCTTCGGTCTGCTCGGCGCCAGAGACGCCCAGATCAAGGTCACCGTCTCGAAGGTCGTCTCCGTCCAGAGCGAGCTCGGCTCCCTCGTTGCGGATATCAAGAACCTGAAAACCGTCACCGACCGCGGCTCGAACGGCGCGCCTGCTCAGCAGGAAAAGCCCCAGCAGCCGCAAACGCAGAACAACCAGAAGCAGCAGAATCCGCCCAAGCAGCAGCAAAACCAGAACCAGCAGAATCAGCCCAAACAGCAGAAGCAGCAGAAGGGCGAACAGCAGAATCAGCCGAAGGCGGACGGCCAGAAGCAGCAGAACCAGCCGAAACAGCAGAACAATCAGCCGAAGCAGCAGCAGAACAACCAGCCGAAGGCGGACAAGCAGCAGAATCAGCCGAAGAGCGAGCAGCAGAACCAGCCGAAGCAGAACCAGCCCAAGGCAGACGGCCAGAAGCAGCAGAACCAGCCGAAACAGCAGAACCAGCCGAAGCAGAATCAGCCCAGGGCGGAGAAGCCCGCGGAAAAACCGGCGGAGAAGCCGGCTGACAAGCCGACTGATAAGCCGATCGAGGCGCCCGCCAAGGCGGAAGAAGAAAAGGCGGAGACCCCGTACCGTTCCGCGCTCGGCAATCAGGCCACTCCCCGCAAGAGAAACCGTCAGAAGAAGGCAGCCCCGCACCCGGCTGAGGAAGACCTCTCCGCCGCCGTCACCGTCTCCGCGCCCGTCGGACTCACGGATTTCGTGAGCGAAGGAAACGAGAGCGGCTTCGGCAGCAGCACGGGCACGTCCTCGGGCGGCCGGATGAACAACGACATCCGCAAGAAGAACCGCGGACAGAAGCCCGCCGCCGAACCGGAAAAGCCGGCCGAAGCGCCCGCGCTGTCCACGACGGTGGTGCCCGCCTCCGAGGTCCCGGCACAGTCCCGCAGAAGCCGCGGCAGACGCGGGGGACGCGGTCCCGTGCAGCGGACGGACAGCGACGCCGTCGCACAGAAATATGACATCGCGGAGAGCGACGAGGATTACGCGCGTCTGAACGCGCTCGTCGCCGAAGCGGAAAGCGTCTTTGAGGAAAAGCGCGCGGAAGCGGAGCCCGTCCGGGAAGAACGCCGCCGCGAAGCCATCACCGAGGCCGAGATGAACTACGCGCTCGACTTCGTGAACACCCTCCTCGAGGACATGCGCCTTGACGCCCATGCGGTCCGCGCCGAATGCCCCGAAGGGGAAGAATTCGACGTGACCGAAGAAGCGACCGTCTACCCGAAGATCGACATCGTCGGCGAAGAGACGGGCATCCTGATCGGGCATCACGGCGAGACCCTCGATTCGATCCAGTACCTCGCGAACCTCTGCGCGCTCCGCCGCACGAAATCCCGCGACGGCGACTACGTGAAGATCGTCGTGGACATCGAGAACTACCGTCAGAAGCGGGAGGACACCCTCCGCACCCTCGCCAGAAGAATGGCGGCGCGCGCGGTGAAGTACCGCCGGAACGTGTTCCTCGAGCCCATGAACGCGTATGAGAGACGGATCATCCACTCCGAACTGCAGAGCTACGACGGCGTTTCGACGCATTCCGTGGGCACGGACCGCGACCGCAAGATCATCGTGACCTACGAAGGTCCCGACAAGCAGCCCGACCGCAGAAGAGGCGAGGAAAAGCCCGCCGAGCAGCAGGCGCAGCAGAATCAGCAGGGCCAGCAGAACCAGCAGGGACAGAAGAAATCCCGCTCTCGCCGTGGACGCGGCGGGGACAAGTCGGCGCAGGCAGCCCAGACGCAGAGCGCTCCCGCCGAGGTTTCCGCAGTCTCCGACGCCGAGCCCACCCGCGAACGCAGACGCCCCCGGAAGCCCACGAAAATGAGCATTGAAGAGCTCACGGACTGGCTGCCGGACGCGGGCGAGGCCACCGGGGAAGTCGACGACACGCTGAACGTGATGAGCGGGCTGCGCGAGAAGGCTTCCGAAGCAGCCGACGCGATCGAAGAGACCGTTGAGATCGAAGAGACCTCCGGCGCGGCGGTGAAGGCCGAAGAGGCCGTCCGCGAAGCCGAAGCGAAATTCGAGGCGAAAGCCGCGGCACTTCTCGACGCGCTCGGCGCCCTGGCGGACGACGACAAGGATGGAGAATAACCCGGCATCCTGCCGGTTTATCCCGTTGGGATCCGTACGCGGCTCCCGGAAGAAGAATACTGTTTTAAGACTGATCATTGAAGCAGAAAGCCGTCCTTGGGACGGTTTTTTGCTTGCAAAAAAAAGAGAGGCATGGTATAATATTTTGAAAAAAGCTGCGCATGCGCCGCGGGGACACAAAGAGCGCGCGTGCCACGGGGAAAAGGCGCGCGAAACATCATAAGGAGCTATGCCATGAACGATTTCTCCAAAACCATCGCCGCGATCTCGACGCCGCGCGGAAAAGGCGGGATCGCCGTCATCCGCCTCTCCGGACCGGACGCCATCGCCGCCGCCGGACGCATGTTCCGCCCGAAAAACGGCAAGCCGCTTGCGGACTGCGCGCCGCGGACCGCGGTGTTCGGCACGATCTGCGACGCCGACGATGAGCCCTGCGACGAGGGGATCGTCACCGTCTTCCGCGGACCGCATTCCTTCACCGGCGAGGACGTCGCGGAGATCGCGTGTCACGGAGGCCCCGCCGTCACCGAAGCCGTGTGCCTGTCCGCGATCGCGCACGGAGCCGTCGCCGCAGGTCCCGGGGAATTCACGCGCCGCGCCTTCGTGAACGGGCGTCTGTCCCTGACCGAAGCCGAGGCCGTCGGCCGCCTCATCGACGCGGACACCGCCGAGCGGCTGGCCCTGTCCTCCGGCGCGCTCCGAGGAAACGTGAGCCGTGAGATCGCGCGGATCTCGGACGGCCTGCTTGCGACGATGACCGCGCTCTACGCCGCGATCGACTACCCGGAGGAGGACGTCGGGGACGAGGGAGAGCGCGAGATCGGGGGGGCTTTGACGCGCGCGCAGGCGGACGTGGAACGCCTTCTCGCGACGTACAGGACCGGACGCGCGGTCGCCGACGGCGTGCGGACTGCCCTCTGCGGACGGCCGAACGTCGGGAAGAGCTCGGTGTTCAACCTCATGACGGGCGAGGAGAGCGCGATCGTGACGGAGATCGCCGGGACGACCCGGGACGTTCTGCGCGAGACGGTGTCCTTCGGCGGCGTGACGCTGCGGCTTTCGGATACGGCGGGCGTGCGCGAGGCGGCCGACACCGTGGAAAAGATCGGCGTGGACCGCGCGGAGCGGGAGATCGCTTCGGCTGAGCTGATCCTCGCAGTCTTTGACGGGAGCGAACCTCTCGCGGACGAGGACCGACGGCTGCTCGCGCTGCTGACGCCGCTGGACGGGGCGAAAATCGCCGTCATCAACAAAGAGGACGCGGGGCTCCGGCTCACGGACGAAGAGCTTGCCGCCATCGACGCGGCGTGCGGGCACCGGGTGAGCTTATCGGCGAGATCCGGCGACGGACACGCGCTTGCCGCCGCGATCGCCGATCTCTACGGCAGCGGGACGCTCGATCTGCGCGCGGACGCGGTGATCTGGGACGTGCGGCAGCGGCAGGCGCTCGAACACGCGAAAGCCGCCCTCACCGGCGCGTGCGAAGCCATCCGGCGCGGCGACCCGATCGACTGCGTGTGCACGCTCGCGGAGGAGGCCATGGCCGCCTTGAACGAAACGGACGGCCGCGGCGTCGACGAAGCCATCGTCGGGGAGATCTTCAGGCGGTTCTGTGTGGGGAAATGAAATTTCCGGGGAACTTGTCACCGGTCAGCGAAAAACGGCCGTGAAGCTGTCCGTCATGAACAGCCGCACGACCGTTTTGTTCTGCAATCCCCCGCGGGGGATCGCTTCCTGTTTTCTGCCGTATCGCCGACAGCCCGGGGATCTTATTTTCCCCCGGTCTCCGCCCGCACGAACACCCCGTTCTCGAAGTATCCGGTGTAGGTGCGGCCGCTCGGCCAGGTGTACGTCCCGAAGCCGGAGGGAAGGTTGTTCTGGAAATCCCCTTCGTACCGCTCGCCGTTCGCCCAGGTATAGACGCCCTTGCCGACCCGGACGTCGTTCACGAAATCGCCCTCGTACATGTCGCCGTTCGCCCAGGTGTAGATCCCGGAGCCGTGCTTCACGCCGTTCTGATACGATCCGATGTACGAGTCCCCGGACGCGTAGCGGTATTCGCCCTCGCCGTCCTTCAGGTTGTTCGTGAAGAAGCCCGCGTAGACCGAGCCGTCGCCGAACGTGTACACGCCGTACCCTTCCTTCAGGCCCTCGCGGAACGAGCCTTCGTAGACCTCGCCGCCGACGTAGGTGTAGGTCCCTTCGCCGGTCATCATGTCGCCCTGGAAGTCGCCTTCGTAGACGTCCCCGTTCGCAAAGCGCATGACGCCGCGGCCCTCCTTCAGAAGGTTATCGAGCGGACCGGAATAGATGTCCCCGTTCGAGTAGGAGATCTCCTCCCGGTCGAGGTTCACGTCCGCGGAAATGCCGTTCGAATAGATCAGCCGGCCGCGGTAGGGCTCCCCGCTCTCGTCGACCTTGCCGAGGAATTTCACGTACAGATCGGGCGAGACGCGCACCTTGACATACCGGTACCCGGACCGGTAGAGCGCGAAGATCGCGGCTCCCACGATGAGGAGGGCGATGAGCAGGATGATCAGAATGGCGACGACGGGATTGGTCTTCCGCCGGGATCGTTTGGCGTTTCGGTTCATGGAAATCACTCCTGATGCGGTTGTCCGGAATCAATAGAATCGTCTCGTCATCGGCTTGACTTGCGTGACGAAGTTGTCGAACATGACGAGCAGCTCCGGCAGGACGAGGACGGCGAAGTACGCGACGGCGCAGATGCCCAGCGCGGCGAGGAGGAAGTTGCGCACCGGATGCGCCTCGGCCGGGAAGCGAAGCTCCGCCGTGATCCGCTTTTCCTCGGGGAGGTAGAAGCGGGCGACGGAAAAATCGGTCTTCGGCGGCAGGGGATCGCGGCGCAGGAATTTGTAGTGCCAGAAGTCCCCGAGCTTGGAGAGCTTGCGCGGCGGGAACTCGTCTTCGTTCGCGCAGGCCACGATCGAGGTCATCGATCCGTTTTCCCCGAGCATGCGGCGGATGACGCGGTTTTTCGCGAGCCCGAGGCCGTCAAGGGTCAGGGCGTGCTCGCGGTCGAGGGCTTCGTGTTCGGCGAGCGCGGTGACCAGCTTGTGCGCGTGGACGCGGTAGATGAGGGAGAGGAGGACGCCGAGCAGGATCCCGGCGCAGATCCCCCAGACGATGAATAAAAAGGACGAACCGTTGATGTCGAGATCGAGATTTTCAAAGACATACAGTTTTCTCTGCATCGTGAACTCCTTTTTTGCGTTGAAAATTCCGGTTTTCCGTGATGGATACAAGGGGAACGGATGGCCGCGCCGCAGGTCTCGGGACCTGCTTTCCGCAATGACGCTCCGTGATATGGTGCGTACCCGATCGATGCCGTGTTCCCGTCTGCACGCGTGCGGTATCGCTTCCGATCCCGTCCTGCCATGCATCAGACGGTGTCCTTGCGAAGGCGAGGCCGTCTTTTGTCCCCGGGCACTGTCCGGCTTCAGAATTCATCGAAGAAATCCGCGCCTGCGAGGAGGCGGCAGAGATCCTCGAGGTCTGCGTCGTCGCGGAATTCGAGGGTGATGGTCTTCTGTTTCGCCGTGCTGCGGATCGCACAGCGGCGGCCGGTACGCCCGGTGAAGCGGTCTTCGATCGCGCGGAGATAGTCGACCTTCGGGGGGACGGCTCCTGCCGCGGGTTCTTTCTTCTGGCGGTTGAGGGTCTTCACCATCGCCTCGACCTCGCGCACGGAGAGACCGCCCTCGACCGCCTTTTTCGCCGCGGGGACGATCTTCGCGGGATCCTTCAGACCGAGCAGGGCGCGCGCGTGACCTGCCGAGAGGGAGCCGTCCGCCAAAAGGGAAGCGGCTTCCGCGGGCAGCTCGAGCAGGCGGAGGGCGTTGGCGACCGCGCTGCGGGATTTCCCGACCTCCGCGGCGACGGCTTCCTGCGTGAGGCCCCAGCGGTCCATGAGACTGCGGTACGCCGACGCCTCTTCGAGCGGGGAGAGATCCTCGCGCTGGAGGTTTTCGATCAGGGCGACCTTCGCGGCGGCCCGGTCGTCCGCTTCGATGACGGTGACGGGCAGCGCGTCGAGGCGAGCGAGCTTGGCGGCGCGGAACCGACGTTCCCCGGCGACGATCTCATACCGTCCGACGGCGGTGCGGCGCACGACGATGGGCTGCA
>JAFYBI010000332.1 GCA_017540285.1 Clostridia bacterium
AAAAAGGTCTGCATGTTCCCGTCGTCCATGCTGACATCAATGCGCAAAAAGGTCGGCGACACCGTCTTCCTCGCCGTGTCCGAGCACGACCTCTCCGACGGCGTCTACGAGGGTGTCCCGAGCGTGGATGCAGAATACGATCCGGCGGACTTCGGCCCCATGGAGGAATATGAAGTCGTCGGCACCTACGCGAACGATTCGAGCGGCGGGCTCGACGGGAATACCACGCAGTTCTTTCTGAATGCGGTCCTGATCCCCCGCGCCGCGGACGAGCCGTACGAGCCGGTCGACATGCATCACTTCTCCTTCACCGTACACAAGGACAACTATGAATCCTACCTCTTCGAGACGGAACCGCTTCTGACGGAGGCCGGCTACACCGTCGTCATGGCGCGTCCCGAATATGCGGACGTGGAAAAACAGTTCGAGGATCTCCGCTCGAAGACCGTCTCGACCTTCTTGACGGCGGGGCTCGCGCTCGCGGTCGGGCTGGCCATTGCGGTGGGCTCGCTCGTCCTCTTCTGGCGGAGCGACTACCTCACGGAGCGTCGGCTCGGCGCGTGGAAGCGGGAAGCCTCGGGGCTTTACCTCCGCGCGTACGGCATCGTCGCTGCCGTCTCCCTCGCCCTCTCCGCGCTCGCCGTGTTCGCCGTCGGCAGGACGAAGCTCGTCCCCTTCCTCGCAGCGGAGAACCTCTCCCCGCGGGCTTACGGGAACATGGTCCTCTTCGCCTGCGCGGAGCTGATCCTATACGCCCTCATCGCCTTCTGCGCGATCCGCTTCACGGATCGCAGAAAGTTCGGAGGCTGACATGACAAGACAAAATCTGCTCCCGATCCTCAGACGGCGGGCGGTCTGGATCGTGCTCGCGCTGGCGGTGCTCCTGCTCCTCGTCTCCGCGGCGTGGATGGACAAGACGGCAGCCGACAGCCGCGCCGAGATCGATCGGGTCTACGACGAAATGGACGTGCATTTTCTCCTCAACGCGGGACGGCGGAGCCTTTCCCCGGGCTTTACGATCACCCTGCACCAGATCCGCCGGATCGAGCACTGGGAGTTCTTCGAGGACTTCGGATGCAGCCCTATCAGCACCGGTGTCATGACCTCCGACACCGGGTCTCTGCTGGTCTCCAACTGGCTCACCGTCCAGTGGGTGTATGATCCGGAAACGGCGGGGATCCGGGTGCTCGAAGGCGAGCTCGGCGAGGGCTTCTGGATGACGCAGGACTATGCGGAACGGTACGGCGTCTCCGTCGGCGACCTCATGCCGGTATATAAATCGACACGCGGCGCCGGCGGCATCTCCGTCATCTCCCGGGAGATCCCCGTCACCGCGATCATCGAATGTCCCGTGCACGGCGTCTACATGTCCGAGGAAGGCTTCGATGATCTGATAAAATGGACGGGCAACGAGTCGCCGTCCTACACGATGACGGATCTGCACTTTTCGCTGAAGAAAGAATACAACCGGCGGATGAGCGAGATCGAGAAGAAGCTCCAGGCCCTGCTCAACACGCCGAATCCCTACGACCGGAACCGGGACATCACCGTGAACTACAACGCCTCGGAGATCGACGGGATGCTCCAGCCGCTCGAGAAATCGGTCGCGTCGGCGGAATTCTTCGGAAAGCTCTTCCGCGCCGTCCTGCCCGTCGTGGCATACATGATCGAGATCATCGCCATGCTCGGCTTCCGCAACGAGATCGGCGTGCGGCAATTCCTCGGAGAGCGCCGGATCGCGGTCTTCTTCGGGATCTGGCTGCCGTCCTTCGCGCTCTGCCTGCCGGGGTATCTCATCTCCGCCGCGGTCCTCATGGCGACACCGCTCGGACCGCACACGCCGTGGGGCATGGCGGCATGGCACCTTCTCGGGAACGCCGCGCTCACCGCACTCGTCACGGGCATCCTCTGCGCCGTGAAACCGCTTGATCTGTTAAGGGAGAAAGAACATGAGTAAACTGGAGCTGAAAGGCGTATCCTTCAAATATCCCCGCGGAAAGCGGATGATCTTCCAGAACGTATCGGAGTCGTTCGAGTCCGGAAAGCTGACGACGGTCGAAGGGGAATCCGGCGCGGGAAAGAGCACGCTTCTGACCCTGCTCTCCGGCCTGTCCCTGCCGACAAAGGGGGAGATCCTCATGGACGGCGAGCCGATCCGGGATCTGACCGCGTACCGGCGGAACATCGCGGCGACGGTCGCGCAGGCGAATCACCTGTTCGAGGGCCGGACGGTGCTCGAAAACGTGACCTATCCGATGCTGCTCAAGGGCGAGGATCCGGAGGAAGCGAAGAAAAAGGCGCTCGAATACCTCGCGGACGTGAAGCTCGACGAGGAGCTGGCGACGCACTACCCGTCGGAGTGTTCGGGCGGCGAGCAGAAGCGGGTGGCGTTCGCACGGGCGATGGCGCTGGACAATCCGGTGATCCTCGCGGACGAACCGACGGCGAACCTCGACAAGGGGACGTCGCGCGTCGTCGCGGACATTCTCGAATCGCTTGCGCACACCCGCGGCAAGCTGGTCATCGCGGTGACGCACGATGAGCTTCTTCCGGAGCGCGCGGATGTGCGGCTGTACCTCCGCGGCGGCGTGCTGGAGCATGAATAAGCGAAAGGAAACCTGTTCTCGCGCAGGTTTCCTTTTTTGCTGTCATTTTCCGATCCGCCCGATCAGCGCGGCAAAGTCTTCCCGGCTGCGCAGCGGCGCGAAATCCTCATCGTTCAGCCATTCGGCAAGCTCATTGCGGAAGGTCTCATCCGGCGAGCGCTTGACGTATCCGCCGTCGATTTCCCCGCGGAAGGCCGGCGAGGTGTGCGGCGCGTCGGGATCGTAATCGGCGAACCGAAGCCCCCACGTCACGCATTCCGCAAGATGCGCCATCGCCTCCTCCGCCCTGCCCTCCGCGAGATCCAGCCGCGCGAGCTCGCGATGGACCTGCGCCGCAAACTGCGCGTCGAAGAAGAGATCGCCGTTTTCATAGAAGAGTGCGTATCCGGCGAGGACCGTTTCGCATAATCTTCGCTGCTCCTCCGGCGTGTATTCCGGCGTCCCGTCGTCCCGCTTCGCCTGCGCGAGAAATAAGAGGTTTGAGAGAACGGTTTCGCAGTTGACGAGGGTTTCATGCCGCAGCTCGCGGATG
>JAFYBI010000333.1 GCA_017540285.1 Clostridia bacterium
CCAGATCGAGGAGGACATCCTCTCCCCGCTCACGGTCTCGCAGAAGCTGGCCGTCGCAGAGGACGAATATATCACCGCCGAGAATACATACCTTTCCCTGAAGGCGGAGGTCGAACTCAAAAAAGAGGAGGCCGACCGGATCGCCGGGATTGTGGAGAAGATCTCCGCCAACGAAGGAGACATCAACAAGGCCAACGAGCTGACGAACACGATCAAAGGTCTGGAAGAACAGATCGACAACGCGGAAAAAGAAGCGCGCCGCGCCGAGGAGGATTATTACGATACGCTCGCGGAATACGAAAAGACGCGCGACAAGCAGCTCGAAAAGCTGACGGAAGACTACAATTCCACCGTGAAACAGCTGGAGGATGAGATCGCGGATCTGAGAAATGCGGGCCGGGACGATTCCGGATCGGAAGAAGGCGAATCCGCCGACGACACCGGCAACAGTTCCAACGAAGATCTCATTCGGGAAAAAGCAACACAGCTTGGCAACGCGGAGATCGATTATAAAAAGCAGTGCGACGAGGTATGGGAGACCTATGACGAACAGGCGGAAGCTCTCGCCAAGGCCTACCGGCGCGCATCGGAAGACCGTGACGAATCGCTTCAGGCGCTCGACCGCCAGCTCGCGGACGCGCAGGCAAAGCTCTATGTCATCGATATGCCCGAGGTCGACGACGTCATCAACTACGAATTCGGCTATGACCTCGGCGAAGCGCAGAACGCCCTGACAAAGGCGAAGGACGCCCAGACGCAGGCGGAGGCCGATTTCCAGTCGGCGGAACAGGTCTATGAAAAGGCAAAGACCAATCTCGAATCCCTGAAAAAGCAGTCCGCCGCGGAAGGCATCGCCGCGGAGCATGAAAGCACCTACTCCTACTACAAGAATCAGGCGGACGGGTACCAGAGCAGGATCGACGCGCTGAATCAGCAGAAGAAAGCGTACGAGGACCGCATCGACGCCCTCGGCGACAAAGTAGACGATTATACGGATCAGGTGAGCGACATCAACGACCTGATCTCGGACCTCAACGACCAGATCTCTGACAAACAGGCCGAGCTCTCCGAAGCGGAATCAAAGAAGGGCCGCGAACCGGACGAGATCAAGAAGGACATCGAAGCCCAGGAGGACAGCATCCGTGAATTGAAGGAGGAGTTCGAGATCCTCGAAGCCTCCGAGGGACGGAAGGGCACCGAATCCACCCAGCGGCTCGAACTCCAGAAAAAGGAGATCGAAGAGCTCGAAAAGAAGATCAAGGAATACGAGAATGCCCCGGAGAACACCGAGGTGCTCGCGCCCATCGCCGGCCGCGTCGTGTCCGTCTCCTTCGTCCCCGGCGATACCGTGACGAGCGGCAATACCGTCGCGTCCATCGAGATCGCCGACAAGGGCTACGTCGTCGAGATCAGCATGCCCGCCGAGGAGGCCCGCCGCATCCAGGTCGGCTCTCCCTGCACGGTCACCAACTCGTGGTGGTATTCCAACATCACCGCCTCCGTCGCGCAGGTCCGGTCCGATCCCAAGAGCCAGGGCAAGAACCGCATCATCGTCATCAACGTCTCGGGCGACGTCTCCGACGGACAGAGCCTCAACTTCTCCATCGGCGACCGCAGCCAGTCCTACGACTCCGTCCTGCCGAACTCCGCCATCCGCGACGACAACGACGGCAAGTTCGTTCTGACCGTCGAGGCGAAGAAGACCCCGCTCGGCAACCGCTACATCGCCAAACGCACGAACATCGAGATCCTCGCCTCCGACGACACGCAGTCCGCCGTCAGCGGGCTCTACGGCAGCGAATTCGTCATCACCAGCTCGACCACACCGATCACGGACGGTCAGCAGGTCCGCCTCGCGGGCGATTGATGCGGGGGAATCATGAGCGATAAAGTCAACAAGAAACTCCTCAAGGCCTCCGGCATCGTCGCGCTCGTGATGCTCGCCGCGCTGCTCGTCGTCGGGCTTTTCGAGCTCGTCGTCCTCGGCATGCGGAGCCGGCTCGGCTTCCTCGACGCGGGCAAGCGATGGTCCGCCTCCGGGGATCGCTTTGCCGTCGTCTCGCTCTACGCCGAACAGAGCGCGGGCCTGACGGGCGACGACGCGGTCGGCTGGGCGCGATCCATCGACGCGAAGCTGCTCGAAGCCTCCGTCACCCCGAAGGAAGGCGCGCGCTCGTGGACGTACTGCTACGCCGCGGACGACACAGTCTCCGTCCGGGGGACCAAGGGCACCGTCAATGCGAAGACCCTCGCGGTGGGCGGCGACTTCTTCGTCTTCCATCCGCTCTCGTTCGAATACGGCGGGGGCTTCCTCAACGACGACTCGATCCCGCGCGGCGTCGTCCTCGACCGCGATCTCGCATGGCGGGTTTACGGCGCGGAGAACATCATCGGCATGACCGTCGAGATCGGCGGGGAAGAATTCGTCATCGTCGGCATCGCGAAGCGGGAATCCGGATCCGGACCGTATAAAAGAGCTTACGGAGACTCCCCGCGCCTCTATATGAGCTATGCCGGATACCGCAAGATCGGAGACGCGGGCGTCACGGCCTTCGAAGCCGCGCTCCCGAATCCCGTCACGGGCTTTGCCCTGAACATCTTCAAGTCCGCCGTGTTCGCGAACGAAAGCACAAGCGTCATGCGCGAGTCGACCGCCCGGTTCTCGCTCAAAAACCGGTTCGCCAACATGAAGGAACTCTCCTATGCGTGGGTGAGCGTCAACAAAATCGAATATCCCTACTGGGAGAACGAGGCGCGCGTGTATGACTACCGGGCCGCGGTCCTGATGATCTTCGAGATCGCCGCCGCCGCCGTCGCCGTCATCTCGCTTCTCCTCTCGTTCATTCTCCTGCGCATCTCCGGATATTCCGTGCTGCAAAGCGCCAAAAACGGCTGGAAGAAGCTCTCCGAAGCACGCGCAAAGAAAAAACGCGAACGCCCGCCGAAACCGGCGAAGCCGCAGAAACAGAAGAAAGCAAAGAAAACAAAGCAGGCAGAAGAATCGGAGAAATCCGAAGAATCGATGCCCGAATCCGAATTCGAACTCACGGAAATTCCCGAAGAAAGAGGTAACACATGACCATCAAGAAATTCGTCTCCGCCGCCCTCGCCGTCCTCCTCGCGGCCTCCGCCCTCACGTCCTTTGCGGGCTGCAGGAAGAAAACCGCAGAACCCGTGAAGGAAAAACGCACCAACGTCTATGCGGGCGAGGACATCACCCTCCCCGAAGACGTCCGCTATGTCCAGCGTCTCACCGCGGCGGGCGGGAAAGCCTATCTGACCTACAACGCCGAATTCACGGTGACCTATAACGACATGGGCGAAGAAGTCGAGCGCAAAGCCGGCTATGACTGGGAAGAAGTCGACAAGAAGCAGGCGACCCTCCCGGAGGGCTGGTACATCAACTATGAGAACAAGAACATGCTCTGCGCCATCGACGTCGACGCGAAGACCTCCGAGACGGTGCCGTTCAACCTGGACGAGGAGCAGTACGGCTACATGACCTCCGATTTGTTCGCCGCGCCCGACGGAAGTCTGATGGGCATCACGAACAAGTGGGAATACAACGAGGATTACAGCGAGGCCACGACGACCTATAACCTCGTGCGCGTCGATCCCGCGACGGGCGACGTCAGCGCGGTCCTCCTCAACGACGCCATCACGAAGGCCGGCCTCGATCCGTCGATGTCCTATATCAACGGCTCCGTGATCCGGGGCGACGAACTCATCTTCGGCACGGAGTCCGGTGCGCTCATCGTCACCGACCTCGAGGGCAGCTACAAGGGGAAGCTCGATCTCAACCTGCAGGACGGCTGGATCAACTCCCTCGGCGTCTCCGGCGACCGTCTCGTCGTCATGTATTCCGACAACGGCGGCCAGAAGCTGAAGTACTCCGAGAAGGGCGGCGATTTCGTCCAGATCCCGAACGACGTCATCGGCTCGAACGGCGGCTTCATCGCCTGCGACAACGAGAACCTCTACTTCAGCAGCTCCACCGGCATCAACGCGTACAGCTTCGCGGACGGTTCCTTCAAGGAAGTCCTGAACTACATCAACTCCGACATCGCCAATTCCGGCAACATCGCGTTCCTCGAGGACGGGCGCCTTCTCATGGCCGTCACCGATTGGTCGGACGGGAAGACCACGACGACGGTTTCCGTCTATCACCGCGTCCCGGATGAACAGCTCGCGGAGGAGATCATCCTGCGCCTCGCCTGCATCTACACGAATTACCAGCTGCGCAATTCCATCATACGCTTCAACAAGCAGAACACCGGCGTCCGCGTGACCGTCGTCGACTACTCCTCCTACAACAACGAGGACAACGAATGGAATGGCGCCGCGAAGCAGTTCAACAACGACATCGCGACGGGCAAGCTGCCGGACATCATCGCGCTCGACAACTCCCTCCCGATCGACAGCTACTTCCACAAGAACATCTTCGTCGACCTCAACACCCTGATCGACGATCCCGAACGGGGCATCGACCGCTCGAAGCTTGAAAACAACCTTCTCACCGCAAACCTCACGAACAACAAGCTCAACTCGCTCATCCTCCTCTATTCGGTCAACACCCTCCTTGCGAAGAGCGAACGGGTCGGCAAAGAGGCCGGCTGGACCTTCGAGGACATGATGAAGGCGATCAAGGCCATGCCCGACGGCAGCCGCGCGTTCTTTGAATACAGCCGCGACAACATCGTCGACAATTTCTTCCAGTATTCGATGGATTCCTTCATCGACTGGAAGACCGGCAAGACCTACTTCGACACCCCCGGCTTCATCGAATTCGCCAACTACCTCAAGACCTGCCCCGAAAAGAGCTACTGGGAGAGACGGTACCCCGAGAACTATGAATACGATCCCGAGGTCGAGCGCGCCGCCGAAGAGGAGTACACTCTCCGCTTCTACAACGATGTCGCACTCTTCCAGATGACCTACATCTCCTCCTTCGTCGATTACCTCTACTCGCTGAACCAGTTCGCCTCCCCGGACGTCACCGCGATCGGCTATCCCCGCGAGGGAGAGGGCAACGGCGCGGTCATCATCCCGAATCTCGAGCTCGCCATCAGCGCGAAATCCGCCGCCCGTTATCAGGCGTGGGACTTCATCAAGTACCTGTTGAACGACGAGAAGCTGATGAATCAGGATTCCCAGTTCTCGATCTCGAAGGCCGCGATGGATCAGATGTACGCGAACTCCAAGGAGAACTACGGCGTTTACGCCTACGCTGAGGATGTGGTCGTGGACGAAGTCGACGTGGACGAAGACGGCAATGCGATCGAGCCCGAGCCCGTCGAAAACGATCCCTACGCATGGATGCGGGACGAAGGCTATTCCGAGGACTACATCAACTTCCAGAAAAACTCCAACCAGCCGTATAACCAGGAGGCTATCGACTATATCCGCGGCATCGTCGAAGGTGCCACCAAGATCGCCCGGACGGACGAAGCGCTTGTCGACATCGTGAAGGAAGACCTCTCCGCCGTCTTTGCGGGAGCGAAATCCGCCGAGGACGTCGCGAAGCAGATCGCCAGCCGCGTCGGCATCTACGTCTCCGAGCACTCCTGATCGAAAATCGGATACACCCGAACCGGATTCCGGAATACCCTGTACCAGAGAGGCGCGGGGTATTCCGCGTTCTTCGGGGAGAAGAAGAAAATACAAATTTGATCCCGGCGACACAATACATGTTGTGGAACCTGCCGATAAAAAAATTATGAGAAACTATTGATTTTATGTGCGGTTTTTGCTATAATAATTCCATAATCATAGGTGTAGCCATATTCGCCGTTATCCCGCGAGGGCTCGCCGGTGGGAACGGCCTCAGGACCGATCATTATACATCAGGAGCGTAAGATATGATTTCGTGCGACGTAACCATTAAGAATAACGTCGGTCTCCATGCAAGACCGGCTACGTTCTTCATCCAGAAGGCGAATTCCTACAAGAGTTCCATCTGGGTCGAAAAGGATGACCGCAGAGTGAACGCGAAGAGTCTGCTGGGCGTTCTCTCGCTCGGCATCGTGAAGGGGATGACCATCACCCTCATCGCAGACGGTACCGACGAGGAAGAAGCCCTCGAAGGCCTCTCCACACTCATCGACAGCGGTTTCGCCGAATAACGGTCCGCCCCACGGCAGGAGGGGCTTGAGTCCTGCGGGTTAAGTGAAGAATGACGGGCGATGGTGAACGCATGCATCATCGCTCGATTTGTTATGGAGACGGTATGGCAGATCTTTCTCCGAATATCGATTTTCTCCGCGAAAAATCAGCGGCGCTCCCGCGTCTCCCGGGCGTCTACATCATGCAGAACGCCGCGGGAAAGGTGATCTACGTTGGAAAATCGCGCTCCCTCCGCGACCGGGTCTCCCAGTATTTCCACGGCGCGCACGACGCGAAGACCTCGCGCATGGCGGCATCGGTGCACGATTTCCGCTTCATCACCTGCGACACGGAGATGGAAGCCCTCGCGCTCGAAAACTCCCTCATCAAGCAGTACACCCCGAAGTACAACATCAAGCTCAAGGACGCGAAGTCCTATCCGTATATCAAGATCGACGTCAAGGCGCCGTGGCCGCGCATCGTGATGGACCGCAAGCGCAGGCCGGACGGCTCGCTCTACTTCGGACCGTACTCCTCGACCGGGACCGTCTTCTCGGTGATCCACCAGCTCGAACGCACCCTGCGCCTTCCGTCCTGCAAGCGGAGATTTCCCGAGGATATCGGCAGGGAACGGCCCTGCGTCTATTATCAGATGGGCCGCTGCATGGGTGTCTGCACCGGAGACGTCGACGAAGCGGACTACCGCGCGGCGATCGAACAGGCGGCGGGGATCCTCCGGGGCGGTACGCGTGACGTCATCGCGGATCTGACGGATCAGATGACGAAGGCGGCGGAAGCGCTTGAATTCGAGACGGCGGCAAAGCACCGGGACGCGATCGAGAATCTGAAAAAGCTCGGCGAGCGGCAGAAGGCCGTGGGATCGCCGGACGTGGAGTGCGACGTCATCGGTCTGCACCTCACGAATCTCGAAGGCGTCCGGTTCCGGGACTGCGCGACGGTGTTCTATGTGCGGAGCGGCTACATCGCCGACAGCGAACACTTCCTCTTCGGCGGCGACGAGATCACCTTTGAGGAGGACGGCGACGAGAGCGATTCCCCCTTCTCCTCCTTCCTCATGTCGCTCTATCAGTCCCGGGAATTCATTCCCGGCGAGATCCTTCTGTCCTTTGACATCCCCGAGCACGACCGGACCCTCCTGCAGGCGTATTTCACCGAGCGGTCCGGGCATCGCGTGGAGGTCAGGACCCCCCGGAGAGGCGCGTCGAAATATCTCTGCGACATGGCGGTGACGGACGCGGCGAAGCACTCCGAAAACAACGCGAAGCGCGACCGCGACGACGAGCGCACCCTCGCAGCCCTCGCCTCGATGCTGCACCTCGAAGTCCTGCCGGAGCGGATCGAAGCCTATGACATCTCCAACCTCGGCGACGAGCACATCACCTGCGGCATGGCGGTCGCCGTCGACGGGAAGATGAAGAAGAGCGAATACCGAACCTTTACGATGAAATCGAAGGACACGCAGGACGATTATGCCGCGATGACCGAAGCCCTGACGCGGCGCCTCGCGCACATCGGAAAGCCCGATGACGGCATGAGCGCCGCTCCCGATCTCATCCTGCTCGACGGCGGACGCGGGCATGTCTCCGTCATCAAAGAGCTGATGGCGCGGGAGGGGATTGAGATCCCCGTCTTCGGCATGGTCAAGGACGAGCATCACAAGACCCGCACCCTCGTCGATGAGGAAGGCGAGATCAACATCGCGCGGCAGGCGGACGTCTTCCGGCTCATCTACGGCATTCAGGAGGAGGTCCACCGCTACTCCGTCTCCCGGATGATGGGAGCGAAGCGCAGGACGGTGAAGACCTCGACGCTCGAGAAGATCCGCGGCATCGGTCCCGCGAAGGCCAAGGCCCTCCTCGCCGCGTTCCGTACCCTCGCCGCGCTGAAAACGGCGGACCGGGAAGCGATCGCCGCGGTGCCGGGGATATCGGCTGCCGACGCGGACAACGTCTATCTCTATTTTCACAGCAAACCGAACAACGAATGAATTTGACGGAAAGGACGATCCAATGAGAGTCATAACAGGAAGCGCGCGGGGCACCAATCTCGCCTCCGTCCCCGGGGAAGGGACCCGTCCCACGGCGGACCGCGTGAAGGAAGCCGTATTCTTCATGCTGCAATTCGATATCGAAGGCCGGGACGTGCTCGACCTCTTCGCCGGAAGCGGGCAGCTCGCCATCGAAGCCCTGTCCCGCGGAGCGGAGCGCGCCACGCTGGTGGACATGTCCCGCGAGGCGACGGATGTGATCGCCGCCAACGCCAAAAAGACCCACCTTCTCGGGCGCTGCCGGATCCTCAACACGAGCTTTTCGTCCTTTCTGCGCGGCGCGGCCGGTCGGGAGACCTTCGACATCATCTTCCTCGACCCGCCCTACGACAGCAATATGCTGCCGAAAGCGCTGCGCGCGATCGACGAAGGCGGCATTCTCGCGCTCGGCGGAACGGTGGTCTGCGAGACCGACTGTGACGTACCGGTGCGCGCGGCGAGGCTCCGCCATGACGAGGCGAAAGAAGCCGAGCGCATTTTCACGGACGTGTTCGGCGGGGACGAAGCCCTTCGCGCCCGTTATGCCGTCCTGAAATCCACGCTCTACGGCCGCACGCGGATCACGCTTCTCGCAGCCGCTCCCGAATCCGAAGAGAGTCCGGAGGAACCGGACGCACCGGCCGAGCCGGAGGAGGACGACGCATGAGACATGCCATCATCACCGGGAGCTTCGATCCCGTCACCGCAGGGCACGAAGACCTCATCCGCCGTGCCGCCGCGATGTTCGACGCCGTGACCGTGGTGGTCCTCGCCAACGCGGAGAAGCCGTCCGGCATGTTCCGCCCCGCGGACCGTCTGCGCTTCGTCGAGGAGACGGTCGCCGGGATCCCGAACGCGGATGCGGCGATGTGGCCGGGCCTGACTTCGGAGATCGCCCGTGAACGCGGCGCGAAGTTCCTTGTCCGCGGCGCGCGCTCCGGAAGCGATTTCGACTACGAATACGATCTCGCGTTCATCATGAAGCGTTTCGACCCCGAACTCGAGACCGTGATCCTGCCCGCCCGCCCGGAGCTCTCCATGATCAGCTCGACGTACGTGCGGGAACTGCTGAAATACGGCTCGCCGCTCGAGGGATCGGTCCCCGACGCCTGCCTCGACGACATGCGCGAGACCTGGGCGCGCACGAGAAGCGAATAAAGAAAAACGCCGTGTACGGGTTTGATCCCATACACGGCGCCGTTGTTGGTCAGCAGCGTCCGCATCCGCCGCAGCCGGTATTGCCGCAGCCGTTTCCGCAGCCGGTGCTGCCGGAGCCGATGCATCCGCCGCAGCCGCTGTCGCATCCGTTGTCCGCAGATCCGTTCCCGCACCATCCGCAGAGGCCGATCACGGCAAGGGCAATGGCGATCCAGCAGAGGAAGTTGTCGTTGAACATTTTGCGTCCTCCTTTCCGAGGGTTCGCTACAGGATATGCGCGCGAGGCCCGGATGGTTCGGCGATCTCCGTGAAGCAGGACTTGACAAACCGATTCGGATGCGGTACAATACGCATGTATCGCAGCGCCTTTTTTCGGGCATACTGAGTGTGACGAATCCCGGAAAAAGGAGGATACAATCATGGAAATGCATCCCAGACAGCCCGACACCCGCCCCGAGGGTACGGCTTCCATGCCGGAAGCTCTCGGCGCAGCCCTGATGGAAGCGGACGCCACCCTCGGCAAGTTTTCCCGCCTCACCGAAGAGGAGAAGCGGGAATTCATCGGAGGCGCGGAGAATCTGCACACCGGCTACGAGCTCCGTTCCTACGTGCGCTCGTTCTTCAGGGGGGAAGAGCTGCTCTGATCCCCGAGGAGGTTCCCCGTGTCCGTCGAAATCGAACGCAAATTTCTCATCCGGCTCCCCGATCTCGAAAAAATCGCCGCGATCCCGGGCTGCCGGGTACGCCGCATCGTGCAGACGTATCTCGCAGCGCTTCCCGGGAAAAAGGTCCAGCGGCGCGTCCGCCTGATCCGCGAAAACGGGCGGACCGACTATGTCTTCACCCGGAAAGAAAATCTCTCCGGCATCTCGCGGATCGAAAACGAATGGGAGATCTCAAAAGAGGAGTACGACCGGTACCTTGAGGAGGCATACTCCCGGCTCGAGAAGACGCGGTACGCCTTTCCGTGGGAGGGATATGTCATGGAGATCGACGTCTATCCCTATGAGATCGGCGGCGACAGGCTGATCGGACGGGCGATCCTCGAAGTCGAGCTCGGCGAAGAGGAAGAGACGTTCCGGATCCCGGATTTCATCGAAGTGGAGCGGGAGCTGACCGGCACGAAGGAATTCACGAACACCGGCATGGCAAAGCGGCTGTAACGGCCGCTTTTTTCTTGCTCCGGCCTCTTGACACGGAGGGGAACCCGTGGTATAATCTGAAATTGAAATTCAATTTCAATTGTGAGGCATCATGAAATACCATACGAGACAGCGCGACGCGGTCCTGCGGTTCTTCATGGATCACGGGGACCGGTGCTTCACCGCGCGGGAGGTCTATGACGCGGTCGATGCCGGGGAGGCTACGGTTTTCCGCGCCATCACCGCTTTGACGGAGAGCGGCCTTCTGAAAAAATACGCCTCCGGCTCGGGACGCGGCGACTCCGCCACCTATCAGTACAACGCCTGCGGCTCCCGCACCGACCATATCCACCTCAAATGCGAGCACTGCGGCGGGCTCATCCACATGGACTGCTCGTTCATGGCCACGATCCTCGCCCATTTTCTCGACGAGCACGGGTTTGCCGTGGACTGCGGGAAGACCGTGATCTACGGCCTCTGCGAGAACTGCCGGAAGGAGGAAGAACCCCATGCGTAAGATTGTGTCCCTGTTTCTCGGCATCCTGCTTCTCGCGGGAGCGTTCCTCTCCTGCACGGGATCGGCTCCGGAGCCGGCGGGGGACAAGCTCCTCGTCGTCGCGACGAATTTCGTGCTCTACGATACCGCCCGCGTCCTCGCAGGGGATCTCGCGGATGTGCGGATGCTTCTCCCGCCCGGCGCCGACGCGCACGAATACGAGCTGAACCTGGCGGACACCGCCCTCATCGCGGACGCGGATCTCTTTCTGTACATCGGCGGCGAGAGCGAG
>JAFYBI010000029.1 GCA_017540285.1 Clostridia bacterium
ATCCTGATCCTCGGCCCTGATTTTGTCGTAAAGGCCGTTGTCACCGCCCCGGGGATCATCCGCTCCATGGCCGCCTCCTCCGACGGGTCGGTCTGGGTCGTGACCGATTCCGGCGGCAGATCGGGCTTCGCGCGGATCGACAAGGCGGCGGACACGCTCGGGACGACACGCGCCATCCCGCCGAACGTGAACAGGATCTTTTTCGCCCCGGGCCGCGACCTGTATTACACCACCGAGAGCGGCGTGTTCGGCGCAGTGTACGCGGAGGACGGGAGCATGGAGAGCGAATTGGTCTGCGACTACATGAATTCCGACCTGAACCGCGCGAATTCCAACCTGTCCGCCGTCATCGATGATGAAACGATGCTCTTCACCGAATATACGACGGAGGCTCACATCCCGATCTTCGTCCTGTACCGGCACGCGGCGGACATCGACCTTTCCGCGATCCGTGTCGTCACAATGGCGACCTTCCTGAAAAATGCGGAATCCTCGGTCCTGCTCCGGATCGCGGAGTTCAACCGCACGCACGACGGTATCCGCATCGTGACGGAGGACTACGGGCAGTACGCATCTGCCGACGAGCCCGACGCCGGGCAGCGCAGGCTGGCGCTGGACATGACGACCGGGATCTTCAGGCCGGATATCGTGTACGGCAATTTCAACAGCGAGCCGGTCCGCGTGCTGCGGGAGAAGCAGCTCTATACCGACCTGACGCCGTTTCTCGAAAAGGACGAGCTTGTCAATACGGACAACCTCTTCGGTGCGATCCGGAACGCGTTCGACGACGGGAACGGCGGGATGTGGGGCATCGCGCGCACCTTTGAGCTCGACACGCTCGTCTCGACGAAATCCCTGCTCGGCCCCTGGGCGGGCAGAGGGTACTGGAACATCCCGGAGCTGCTCGATTATGCGGAATCCCTGCCGGAGGGCGTGAGCCTGATGGGGCCGTTCTGGCAGGAAAACGCGGAATCCGTTCTGCTCGGCTCGACCGGATACGGTTCGTTCATCGACGCGGCGGCGGGCACCTGTTCGTTCGACAGTCCCGAATTCCTGCGCTGGCTGCATTTCCTCGCCGCCGTGCCGACCATGAGCGAATACCGGCAGTCCTCGCCCTATGCGCTTGCCGGCTCGAACGAAAAGTACCTGCCCTATTTCGAAGGGAAAATCGCGCTGCGGCAGTTCAGGATCATGAACTTCACCAATCTGCCCGAGTTTGAAATCCAGTTCAACACGAAGGAATACGACGTCATCGGCTATCCAGTGTCGGAGGCGCGTCCGGGAGCCGGGACAAGGGTGGTGCCGCTCGGGACGCTTGTGATCACCTCCTTCAGCCCGGACCCCGGCGCGGCGTGGGAAGCGCTCCGCTTCCTTTTCACGGGGGATATCCTCGGCTTCGGCCTCACGGAAGGCCTCCCCGCGCTGAAATCGGGCTATGACGAGCTTGTCCGGACCTTCATCGACAATTCCATCGAGCAGGTGGTCTATTTCCGCGGCGGCGGGCACAGCCAGGAGGGCGACCCGGAGAATCCGACCAGACCAGAGGATCTGCCTTACCCCGGCATCGTCTTCTATCTGACTGAGGAAAAGGCGGAAGAATACCGGAAGCTGCTCGACGAAGCGGGCGCATCGGTGGTCACTGCGGTCGACGGACAGGTGACCGCCGTCATCCGCGAGGAGATCTCCTCCTTCCTCGGCGGGATCTGCACGGCGGAGGAGTGTGCTTCGCGCATCCAGTCCCGCGTGTCCATCCGGCTGTCCGAGGGCAGCTGATCCTGTACACGGTCCTGCCGCTGACGGGCCCGCATCCCCTGCCGAAAACGGATTTTCAGGCACTTCATAATTTTTCATTGACTTTTCCCATCAGGTATGCTATATTATAGAGGAAAGAATCGG
>JAFYBI010000334.1 GCA_017540285.1 Clostridia bacterium
CAAGAGGCCGGTTCCGGAGGCCTCTTGGGTGCGCCGCAAGGCAATATTCAATGGGAGAAAGTCCCGCAGGACTTTCTCTGACCTTTTCTTCTCCTTCACAAAGGAGACCGCTGCATATCCCTGCACGCGCAGCCGCGCAGAATCAAGAAGTGCGCACCTGCACAAATCGTATTTTCTATCTTTGAAAGCAAAGGATCACATCATGGACGCGGGTAAGTGGATCTCCCTCTTCATGCTCCTCTTCGCCCTGATCGGCGCGGCGGATCGTGCCGTCGGCTGCCGGTTCGGACCCGGCAAGGCTTTCGAGCGCGGCTTCGAGGCCGCAGGCACGCTCATTCTCGCGATGATCGGTCCCTTCGCGATCGCGCCCCTCATCGCGAAGCTCCTCTCCCCCGTCGTCACGCCGGCCTGCCGAAAGATCGGGCTCGACCCGTCCCTGCTCGCGGGGCTCCTGCTCGCCGATGACTCGGGCGGATGGCCGCTTGCGCTCGCACTGGCGGAGGATCCCGCCGTCGGGCGTCTCAACGGCTCGGTCGTCGGGAGCACCATGGGATGCGCCATCATGTTCGCGTTTCCCGTCGGGTTCGCCCTGACACCGAAGGAACGCAAGCCGCTCCTCGCAAAGGGCCTGGCGATCGGACTGTGCGCGGTCCCCGTGGCCTGCTTTGTCGGGGGGCTCTGCCTCGGCGTCGGGATCGGGACGCTGATCTGGAACCTCGTGCCGCTGCTGATCGTCTCCGCGCTCTTCGTCGCCGGACTGCTCTTTGCCGAGCGGCTCACCGTCAAGATCGTCACCGTCTTCGGCTACGTGCTC
The DNA here is from genome assembly GCA_017540285.1 of Clostridia bacterium. Classification (GTDB taxonomy): domain Bacteria; phylum Bacillota; class Clostridia; order Oscillospirales; family CAG-272; genus UMGS1696. The sequence continues at coordinate 815 of JAFYBI010000334.1, forward strand.
ACGGCGATCCTGACCGCCGCGCTCGCCGCTGCCATGGTCATCAAGGTGATGGATCGGGAAGTCCCGGACTTCGGCACCTTCGACGAGGGCATGCTCATCATCGGCAACATCGTGATCTTCCTCGCCGGTGCGTTCACGATCCTCTTTTTCCTCGAAAAGCTCGGCATGCCCCTCTTCGAGAGGATCGGCAGGCGAGGGGGGATGGACGGGGCCTCGATCCTCGGACTCATCACGACGTCCGTCAATGCGATCCCCATGTTCGGGATGACGAAGGACATGAACGACCGGGGGCTCGTCGTGAACGCGGCGTTCCTCGTCCCGGCGTCCTTCATGATCGGCGACCATCTCGCCTTCCAGCTCTCGGTCGATCCCTCCACCGGCGTGCCGCTCATCGTCGGCAAGCTCGCGGGCGGGATCGCGGCGATCCTCCTTGCGCTGTTCCTGACGCGGGAGAAGCGCGCGGGCTGATCGGGCTGTCACGTAAACAGGAATCACCATCACCGGAGGCTGATATGACCACCATCCCCTGCGGCACGGGACGGGAACGCCCCGTTCGCCTGTCGGAAGAAACCAGACGCTTCGCCCTCGAGAGCATGAAGGGGAAGTACGGCGACGAAGCGCGCGCCACCCCCGCCGTTTCTCTCGACGGGATCGCGGATTTCGACGCGCTCCCGCCGGACGAACGGTACGCCCGCGCAATCGAGACGATCGCCGCCGAATGCCCGCTCCGGTTCGTGAGCGGCGAACGCATCGTCGGATCGGCGACGCTCGGGGCGGCCATCGATCACGTCGTACCTGCCTTCCGCGGGGGGCACGCGGTCCTCTCCTCCGTCAGCCATGTGACCCTCGGCTTCGGACGGATCCTCACCCTCGGGCTCGACGGGATCGAGGCGGAGCTGGACCGGTACGCCGATTTGCCGTATACGGCTTATCTGAAGCGCGCCGCGACGGCCTTCCGGCTCTGGCATGCCCGCGTCCTCGCCGGATCCAAAGAAAAGAACCCCGTCTGCTACGAAATCCTCTCGCGCGTGCCATTGAAGCCTGCCGAGACGTTTTACGAGGCGGTCCAGAGCCTGTGGTTCACCTTCGCGTTCACCCGGCTCTGCGGGAACTGGCCGGGGATCGGGCGGATCGACGAAATGCTCGGGCCGTACCTCGAGGCCGATCTCGCCGCCGGACGCCTCACGATCGACGAGGCCCGGGAGATCTTCGCGCACTTCTTCATCAAGGGCTGCGAGTGGATCGTGACGAACACGCCGCCCGGCACCGGTGACGCCCAGCACTATCAGAACATCGTCCTCTCCGGAATCGGCGCCGACGGACGCGACGTCACGAATGAGGTGACGTACCTCGTCCTCGACATCATCGAAGAGCTCGGCATTTCGGATTTTCCCGTCACCGTCCGGCTGAACCGCCGCTCCGACGAGAGGCTGCTCCGGCGCGTCGCCGAGGTCGTGCGGTACGGCGGCGGGGTGGTCGCCGTGTACAACGAGGATCTGATCCTCGAGTCGCTCGCCCGCGTGGGATATCCGGCCGAGACCGCCCGTCGCTTCGCCAACGACGGCTGCTGGGAAGTACAGATTCCCGGCGAGACGTATTTCATCTACGGCCCCTTCGACGGGTATTCGCTCCTCATGCGCGACGTGATCGGTCTGCCGGATCATGTGAGGGACTTTTCGAGCTTCGAGGAGCTTTGGGAGGCTTACGCCGCGCGGCTGCGCTCGTACGCCGACGAGGTCTTCCGGGCGGTGTGGTCCGGACGCGGCTTCTATGACGACGCGGGCGAATGGCACTGGGTGAACAGCGGACCGCCGTGCGCCGTGATCTCGCTCTTCACCGAGGACTGCGCGAAAAACGGACGGTCGTATTACGAGGGCGGGCCGCGATACACGGTCTTCTCCCCGCACATCGGCGGCGCGCCGGACGCGGGGAACAGCCTGCACGCGATCGACGTCCTCTGCTTCCGCGAAAAACGCGTCAGCTTCCGCGAACTGACCGAACTCCTCGTCAGGGACTGGGAAGGCGCGGAGGATCTGAGGCAGTACGCAAAGGAGCGGATCGTCTACTACGGCAACGACGACGAGGAGGCAGACGGGTACGTCACCCGCATCCTCGACACCTTTGCCGACGCGGTCCTCGCCCACGCGCACGAAACGCCCGTCCTCTTCATCCCGGGCGTCTCCACGTTCGGAAGGCAGATCGAATGGGCCCCCGGAAGAATCCCGTCTCCGATGGGAACGCGGCGGTGCGCCATTCTCTCCGGCAATGCCAGTCCCACCCCCGGCACGGATGCGGAGGGAACGACAGGCGTCCTCAAATCCTACTGCAAGGCCGATCTCAAAAAGCAGGTCTCGGGAGCCGCGCTCGACATCCGGCTCCACCCGTCGGCGGTCTCCGGGGAGAACGGGATCGCGGCGCTCTCTGCCATGTTCCGCACCTTCGTCGCGCTGGGCGGCTTCTTCATGCAGACCGACGTGATCGACGCGGCGGTCCTCGAAGCCGCGCGGGAGCACCCCGAGGAATACAAGACTCTCTCGGTCCGCGTTTCGGGCTGGAACGCGCGCTTCGTCACGCTGAACCGCGAATGGCAGGATATGATCATCGAGCGCACGAGCGGCGGAACGCTCTGAGAACACAGGAGGATCCTCAATGAAAACAGCAGTCGTTTACTATTCCCAGTCGGGAAACACGGAATATGCGGCACGGAAGATCGCCGCGATCCTCGGCGCGGACCTCATCCCGATCAAACCGGTGAAGGCGTTCCCGGACAAGGGGTTCCGCAAATTCTTCCGGGGCGGCAAGAGCGCGGTGATGGGGGATCGGCCCGCCCTCGAGCCCGTCGGCTTTTCCCCGGAGGACTATGACGCGGTCATCCTCGGCACGCCGGTCTGGGCGGGGACCTTCACGCCGCCGATCCGCACGTTTGCCGATCTCTACCGGGACGCGCTCGGCGCAAAACCACTTGCGTTCTTCGCCTGCATGAGCGGCGCGGGCGCGGAGAAGGCGGCGGAGCGGCTTGCAAAGTTCCTCGGGATCGACGCCTTTCGCGCGACGCTTGCCCTCGTCGACCCGAAGGACAAGCCCGACCCCGAAAACGACGGGAAGATCGCAGCCTTCTGCGAAAAGCTGAAATAACAAAAAACTCCTCCGGCGGAAAACCGGGGGAGTTTTTGTCTGTCAGCGTCAGATTTCGGGGATCTCGATTTTCACCTCGCATTTTTCGCGGGCGGAGGTCAGCATCGCGTCGAGGATCGCCTGGTTGTAGATGATCTGCGACGTCGGGATCGGCGCCGTGCCGCCCTTTTCCACCTGATCGACGAAATCGCGGACCTTCATGAAGAAGATGTCCCCGCGCGTCGCCTCGAGGGAGAGGGGCGTGGTGACCGGCTCGCCGCACTCGTCGTGCATCAGGTAGAGCCCGGCGATATCGCCGCCGATGATCGAACCCCAGAGCGGATTCGGCGTCGGCGCGGTGGCCTTGAGACCGGCATCCGTACCGAGGATGATGAAGTCGGAGCAGATGTCCATGTGCATCGCCCACGCCATCCGGTAGTCGAGGATGATGTCGCCCTCGAGACGGATGAACGCGGCGGAGAAGTCGTCCACCGAGAAGCGGTCGGCTTCGGGGTAGTACTTCGGGTTCGTGCCGAAGAAGTCGGAGGTGTACGCGGAGACGGAGAGCGGCTTCGGATAGCCGATGGAGTTGAGCGAGAGGTCGAGGGAGTAGCAGCCGAGGTCGCCGATCGCGCCGAAGACCGCCTTGTCCTTTTCGATGAACGTGCTGCCGGGGATGCCGCGCCGCCGCGAACCGCCGATCTGAACGTAGTAGATCTTCCCGAGCTTGCCCGATTCGACGATGCGCTTGATCTTCTTGCAGTTGTTGTTATAGCGCGGCTGGAAGCCGATCGTGAGGATCTTGCCGCTCTTCTTTTCGGCGCGCATGATGTCGAGCCCTTCCGCGAGCGTCACGCACATCGGCTTTTCGAGCAGGACGTGCTTGCCGGATTCAAGCGCGGCGATGGCGCAGACGGCGTGCTGCCCGTTGTACGTACAGACGGAAACCGCGTCGATGTCGTCCCGTTTGCAGAGCGCCTCGTGGGTCTCGTAGGCCGCGGCGCCGGTCCAGCCGAATTCGTCGAGGAAGCGGCGCGCCTTGCCGGGGATGATGTCCGCGCCGGCCACCACCTCGACGTCGGGCATCTGACGGTATGCGTTCGCGTGGGCGTGCGCGATGCCGCCGGTGCCGATGATCCCGATTCTCAGTTTGTCTGCCATGTCAACCTCCGTATCTGTCCCGGAGACGGTCCGACGTCTTTCCGGGAAAATGTGGCACATTGTCCGGATCCATTCTATCATCCGGCGGGGCGTTTGTCAATCCCTTCGGCGAAACTCCGGCGAAATCCGTCAGTCCGCGCCGTCGAGACGGACCGTCAGATACCGGTGCCCCGTCGACGGGACGAAACGCCCGAAGACGTCCGCCGTCCTCAGCTTCAGACTCGACGTGCTGACGCAGGGATGGCAGCCGAGCGTCTCCCCGGCGAGGACGTCCTCGTCGACGAGGAGCGACACGCGGCCCTCCGGGTCGTTCAGAAGGCCCATCACGCTCACCGCGCCCGGCAGGGTGTCGAGCAGACGGAGAAGATCGCCGGGCTCCCCGAAGGACAGCCGTCCCGCGCCGATCTGCGGCGTGAGCTCCTTTGTCTTGAAAACCTTGTCCCCCGGCATCATCAGGAGGAAGAACTTCGTCTTCTGCCGGTTGCAGAGGAAGAGATTCTTGCAGATGAGCGTCCCGAGGGCGTCGTCGATCGCGCGGCAGACCTCCATCGTGTCCGCCGGCGCGTGGTCGATCCGTTCATAGGGGATCCCGAGGGCGTCGAGCGCGTCGTAAACCCGCATCTCCCGGGGGAGCCGCCCGTCTGCCGATCCCGGTCTTCCGTGGTACAGTATCATGAGTCAGCCTCCGTCAGGGGCGTTTTTTCTTTTGTTCTTTTTCGCCGTCGGTTTTGCAGAGCCCGCACGCGCCGCAGCTGCCGCAGCAGGAGCCCTTTCTGCGCCGCCGGACGGCGAGGAGGACCGCTCCCGCGATCAGCGCGGCGACGATCAGGATGACGACGAGGTCCGCTGGAGTCATACCGTATCCTCCTCAAATCAGCAATCCGATGAGATGCACGACGCAGGCGGCGACCCACGCGACGGCGCACTGCCAGACGACGACGAAGACGGCCCATTTTCCGCCCATCTCACGCCGCACGGACGCGACCGCCGCGACGCAGGGCGTATAGAGGAGCGAGAAGACGAGCAGGCATGCCGCGGAGAGGGAAGAGATCGCCGTCTCCGCTCCGCCCGCGAAGAGGAGCTCCATCGACGAGACGACGCTCTCCTTCGCGATGAAGCCGCTGATGAGCGACGTGCAGATCCGCCAGTCGCCGAGCCCGACCGGACGCATGATCGGGACGAGCCAGCCGGAGATCATGGCGAGGATGCTGGAGCGCGAATCCGTGACCATGTTGAGGCGGATGTCGAAGCGTCCGAGAAACCAGATCGCGACCGTCGCGATGAGGATGATCGAGAAGGCGCGCTGCAGAAAGTCCTTCGCCTTTTCCCAGAGGAGGCGGACGACGTTCTTTGCGCCGGGCATGCGGTAGTCCGGGAGCTCCATCACGAACGGGACCGCCTCGCCGCGAAAGAGCGTGTTGCGGTAGAGACATGCCGCCGCGATGCCGAGCACGATCCCGCCGAGGTAGAGACCGATCATCCAGAGCGCCGCGTGCTTCGGGAAGAACGCGCTCACGAAGAACGCGTAGATCGGGACCTTCGCCGAACAGCTCATGAAGGGGGTCAGGAGGATCGTCATCTTCCGGTCGCGGTCGCTCGGCAGGGTCCGGGTCGCCATGACGGCGGGGACCGTACAGCCGAAGCCGACGAGGAGAGGCACGATGCTGCGTCCGGACAGGCCGAGCTTGCGCAGCAGCTTATCCATGACGAACGCGACGCGCGCGATGTACCCGCTGTCCTCGAGGATCGAGAGGAAGAAGAACAGCGTCACGATGATAGGCAGAAAGCTGAGCACGGATCCGACGCCGCCGATCACCCCGTCGATGAGGAGACTGTGCAGGGTCTCGTTGACGTTCGCATCGGCGAGCGCCCGGTCGACGATGCCGGAGAGGGACGTGATCCCGCCCTCCAGAAGATCCTGGAAAAAGGCGCCGATCACGCTGAAGGTCAGCCAGAAGACGAGTCCCATGATCGCGATGAACGCGGGGATCGCCGTGTAACGTCCCGTGAGGATGCGGTCGATCCGCTCGCTCCGGCGGCGTTCCCGGCTCTCCTTCGGCTTGGTCACGCATTCGCGGCAGACCTTGCCGATGAAATCGAAGCGCATGTCCGCGACCGCCGCGCTCCGGTCGAGTCCGGATTCCTTTTCCATCTGCACCATGATGTGCTCGACGGTCTCGCTCTCGTTGACGTCCAGCATGAGCTGCCCGCGGATGAGCGGATCGCCCTCCACCAGCTTCGACGCGGCGAACTTTGTCGGCAGGCCCGCGGCTTCGGCGTGGTCGTCGATGAGGTGCGCGATCGCGTGCAGACAGCGGTGGACCGCGCCGCCACGGCGTCTCACGTCGCAGAGATCCTGCCGCGCGGGCCGCTCCTGATACTTCGCGATGTGGACCGCGTGCTCGATCAGCTCGCCGACGCCGGAATTCTTCGCCGCGGAGATCGCGACCACCGGCACGCCGAGCAGCTCCTCCATGCGGTTGATGTCGACGCTCCCGCCGTTCGCCGTCACCTCGTCCATCATGTTGAGCGCGATGACCATCGGCACGTTCATTTCGAGCAGCTGCATCGAGAGATAGAGATTCCGCTCGATGTTCGTGGCGTCGACGATGTTGATGATCGCCCTGGGCTTTTCTTGCAGCACGAAATTGCGCGAGACCAGCTCCTCGCTCGAATACGGCGACATGGAGTAGATGCCGGGCAGATCGGTGACGACGGTGTCGGGATAGCCCCGGATCACGCCGTCCTTGCGGTCCACGGTGACGCCCGGGAAGTTCCCGACGTGCTGGTTCGCCCCCGTGAGCGCGTTGAAGAGCGTCGTCTTGCCGCAGTTCTGGTTCCCGACGAGCGCGAAGGTGAGCTTCGTCCCCTCCGGAAGCGGATCGCCCGAACCCTTCGGGTGATACTTTCCGCCTTCGCCGAGGCCCGGGTGGAAGGCTTCGCGGCGCGGACGGCTCTCCTCGGAGAGTTCCTCCCGCTCTTCTTCCGCGTCGTCCGCGACCGGCTCGACGGTGATTCGATCGGCATCCGCGAGCCGCAGCGTCAGCTTGTACCCGTGGATGATGAGCTCCATCGGGTCTCCCATCGGCGCGTATTTGACCGTCGTCACCCGCGCGCCCGGGATGACGCCCATGTCGAGGAAATGCTGCCGGAGCGCGCCTTCGCCTCCGACCTCGGTGATGACGGCGGATTTCCCCGGTTCCAGCCGCATCAGCGTCATCGAATTGTTCACGTTGTCCCCCGGAAACCTATCAGTTGTCCGCGCGGTTGTAGCCGTTCTTCATGCGCACGCTCGCCTCGCGGAGGATTTTCCCGAGCGCCGCGGTCGATTCCTCCTTCGCCATCGCGGCGAGCTTTTCGTTGGCCTCCGCCGTGAGCGAAAAGTCGCCCGATTCCCGCATCCTGCGGTCGTATTCGAGCACGAGCCGGCGGCCCTTCGTCATGACGGCGTTCTGATACCGCTCGATCATCTGGATGACGGAGCCGTAATGCGGGTCCGCGAGCGCGCCGATCAGACGGGACGCCCAGTAGAAGTTTTCCGTCGAGACGTCGAGCGTGACGTCCGTGAGGTATTTCGGCAGCTTCGCCGTGTTCGGATAGACGGGCAGGAGCGCGTCGAAGACGGTGGAGCCGAAGCAGATCCATTCGAGCCCGCGGATCGCCTCCGGGACGTCCGGGCGGATCTGGCAGACGGAGGTGACGCCCGTGCGGTTGATGCCGATCGAGCGGTACATGCCGCGCCGTCCGGTATCGATGCTCGTATAGGGGTTGTAGGGCGTCCCCTGATAGTGGGAGGAGAGCATGTACTTCACGTCCTCCACGGCGATCCTGCGCTCCGGGACGACGCACCACGGGATGTCGTCGGACTCCGGCGTGAAATCCGCGCCCTCCCCGTCCCAGCGGTAGGTGTGCGGCGTCAGATACCGTCCCATGAACCACGCGCGGGGCGTGTTGTAGATGTGATCCATATCCGTGTGCGAGCCGAAGACGTCGCGGGGGTTGAATTTTCCGCCCTGATTGAGGTCGAGGCGGTTCTCCGCGATGAATTCCCTCAGGTCGGCGGAGCAGAGGTGCGCCTTCTTTTCGCCGAAGGCGTCGTCGAGATCGAAGGCGTCCATGCCGAACTGATTCGGCGCGAGCACGCAGACGTCGTCCGGAACGCGCCGTGCCATCCAGTGATGGCCGCCGATCGTCTCGAGCCACCAGACCTCGTTCTCGTCGTTGAAGGCGATGCCGTTCGATTCGTAGGTGCCGTATCGCTCGAGCAGGGATGCCAGCCGGAGGACGCCCTCGCGCGCGGAGCGGATGTAGGGCAGCACGAGGACGACGATGTCCTCCTCGCCGATGCCGCCGGGGGTATCCTTCCCGCGGCGGTTCGCGGCTTTTTGGA
>JAFYBI010000335.1 GCA_017540285.1 Clostridia bacterium
CCCAGTCCCTCGATATCATCATCTCCTCCATCAAGTATGACATCGGCTATCTCGGCGGCTTCGGCATCAGCTCGATGCTGTACAGCATGGCCGACAGCTACAACACCGACCTCGCGTCCCAGTATCAGAAGATCACGAAGGTCGTGAACAAGTCCCTCGACAAGATGGTCTCGAAGTTCGAGGCTCTCGCGGACTGAACCGGCAAAGATCGGAATTCCGCCGTCTTCTCCCCCATCAGGGGAGCGGGCGGCTTTTTCCTTTTCCCCCTTCTGCGTTGACAACGGTTCTACTAACTACTAGCCACTCCTAACTCCTAACTCCTCACTCCTCACTCCTAATTTCTCCTCGCCTTTTTGCCGGATTCTCTTGCAAAACCGGCGGTATTTTGGTATACTGTATGGATGGAACAACCTGTGATCCGGTGTGCCCGGAAATATGCGAAAAAGGCTGGTGAATCCCTTGTCCCTTGTCAATATGCGGGATCTGCTCGACGCGGCTGAAAAAGGCGGTTATGCCGTCGGCGCGTACAGCGTAGCGAACATGGAGTGCATCCGCGGCGTGATCGAAGCCGTGGAAGCGTGCCGCGCTCCCGCGATCATTCAGATAGCCGAATCCCGGCTTGCCCACTCCCCCCTGTATCTGATCGCCCCGATGATGCTCGCCGCGGCCAGACGCGCATCCGTCCCCGTGGCCGTCCATCTGGACCACGGCAAGACGCTGCCCTGCATCCGCGAAGCGCTGGAACTGGGCTTTACCTCCGTGATGTGCGACGGATCCGCCCTTCCCTTCGGGGAGAATCTCGCCCTGACGGCAGAAGTCGCGCGGATGGCGGCCCCCTACGGCGCGGCGGTGGAGGCGGAAGTCGGCCGGGTCGGCAAGACCGAAGAGGGCGGAAACGCGGAAGGGATGATCGCCTCCGTCGACGACTGCGCCCGGATGGACGAGATCGGAGTGGACGCGCTGGCGGTCGGGATCGGCAACGCCCACGGGATCTACACAGCCGCCCCCAACCTGCGCTACGACGTGCTCGAACAGATCCGCGGCAGACTCCGCGCCCATCCCGTGCTCCACGGCGGCAGCGGACTGACCGACGAGCAGTTCCGACGCGTCATTTCCCTCGGAATGAGAAAAATCAACATTGCCACCGATATCTTCATGGCCCAGGCGGGCGCGTGCGATGGCACCGACATTTTTGCGAACATCCGGTCCTCGGTCGGCGCCGTTCACGCGGTGGTCGAGCGGTATGCCCGCCTGTTCGGAAGCGAAGGAAAGGCATGAACGATATGATCCGCTTTGATCTCGAAAAACCTCTGCACATCATCCCCGTGGGCCGGGTCGCGATCGACTTCAATCCCACGGACTACAACCGGCCCCTGAACGAGAGCTCGAACTTCAACAAATACCTCGGCGGATCCCCGGCGAACATCGCGGTGGGAATGGCGCGGCTCGGCAACCGGGTGGGCTTCCTCGGCCGCGTCTCCGACGACCAGTTCGGGACCTTCGTCACCGACTTCTTCAAGAACGAGGGGATCGACACCTCCCACATCTTCCGCTGCGAGCACGGCGAAAACCTGGGGCTGACCTTCACGGAAATGCTCTCCCCCACTCAGTCTTCGATCCTGATGTACCGCGAGGGGGTCGCCGATCTCCAGCTCTGCACGGACGACGTGGACGAAGAATACGTCAAGTCCTCCGCCTGCCTGCTCATTTCCGGGACCGCGCTCTGCACCTCCCCCACCCGCGAGGCGTCCTTCAAGGCCCTGACCTATGCTCTGAAAAACAAGGTCCCCGTTGTGTTCGACGCCGACTACCGGGCCTATACGTGGAAAAATGACGACGAGATCGCCATCTACACCTCCCTCGTTGCGGAAAAGGCGGATATCATCCTCGGAAGCCGCGAGGAATTCGACCGCATGGAACGCCTCCTCGGCCTTGACGGAACGGACGAAGCATCCGCCGATTACTGGCTCGGCAAGCGGGCGTCGATCTGCATCATCAAGCACGGCAAGGCGGGCTCCTCCGCATACAGCCGCGAGGGGAACTATCTCGTGAAGCCTTTCCCTGTCGACGCGCTCAAGGGCTTCGGCGGCGGGGACGGGTACGCGAGTTCCTTCCTGCACGCGCTGATGGCCGGCGAGAGCCTCCCCGACGCCCTCGAAAAAGGAAGCGCCTCCGCCGCGATGCTGGTGGCAAGCCACGCCTGCAGCCGCGACATGCCGAACGAAGAGAGTCTCGGCGCGTTCATCCGCGAAAAGAAAGCGATCCACGGCACCGTCGTCTCCCCGCTCTGATCCCGAATCAAAAAACTGAACATATACGAAGGAGAATCTCCCGACATGGACGGAATCAAAATCATGAAGCCCTTTATCGGCGGGCAGTTCATCGAAAGCAAGTCCGAAAAGTTCAACACCATCTACGATCCTTCCACCGGGCATGAGATCGCGAAGGTCCCCTGCTGCACGAAGGAAGAGGTCGAATCCGCCATCGCCGCCGCGAAAGCCGCGTTCCCCGCATGGCGCGACACCCCGGTCCGCAAGCGCGCGTCCATCATGATGAAGCTCCGCAACCTCATCGAGGAGCACATGGACGAGCTGACCCTCCTCTGCGCCACCGAAAACGGCAAATGCTGGAGCGAAGCGGCCGGCGACGTGGGCAAGGCGCTGGAAATGACCGAACTCGCCTGCTCCGCCCCCTCCCTGCTCATGGGCGAGAGCCTGATGAACACCTCCTCGGGCTACGACACCACCCTCTACCGGGAACCGATCGGCGTCTTCGCGGGCATCGCTCCCTGGAACTTCCCCGCCATGATCCCCGTCGGCTGGATGGCCCCGCTCTGCATCGTCTGCGGCAACGCGTTCGTGCTGAAACCCGCCTCCACCACCCCCATGACCTCCCTGCGCTTCGCCGAGCTTTATAAGGAAGCAGGCGTTCCCGACGGCATTTTCAACGTCGTTCCCTGCTCCCGCAACGAGGCCGAGCTCTTCCTCACCCACGAGGACGTCCGGGGCGTCACCTTCGTCGGATCCACCTCCGTCGGAAAGCACGTCTACGCGACGGCGGCGGCGAACGGAAAGCGGGTCCAGTGCCTCTGCGAAGCGAAGAACCACGCCCTCGTCCTCGCCGACGCCCCGATCACCCGCACGGCGGCCGGAATCATGAATTCCGCCTTCGGATGCGCGGGCGAACGCTGCATGGCCCTGCCCGTCGTCGTGGCGGAGGAGTCCATCGCGGATCAGCTCGTCGCCGAGATCGTCCGCCTCTGCAAAGAACAGAAGGTCGGCCCGGCCTACGACAAGACCTCGAAGCTCGGACCCGTGGGCTCGAAATCCCATCAGAAATTCGTCCTCGACTGGATCGAGAAGGGCATCGAAGAAGGCGCGGAGCTCATCCTCGACGGCCGGAACGTCAAGGTCGAAGGCTATGAAGACGGCTACTACATCGGCCACACGATCTTCGACCACGTCACCGAGGACATGACCATCGGCACCCGGGA
>JAFYBI010000336.1 GCA_017540285.1 Clostridia bacterium
CATGGCGACCATCGTCAGAGCAAGCAGTACGGCAAGGAGTTTTTTCATGAATGATACCTCCATGATGTATTTTTTTCCGGGCGCGATGCATGCTCCCGGCGGTATGAACGGAATTCCTCCGTCATAACGCGTTTATTATAGCATTTTTAAAGGCCATTGTCAATCAATTTCTCACAAAAAAGTGGACCGTATCGACGGGAAGTTTCCCGATTCCGCGCAGATTTTCCCGGATTTCGCCGGAAGGCGGGTGCGGAGAGAAAAAACGGCCGTGTCCGGACAGCCGTTTTCGCGAGGTGAATATTTTATCAATCTTCGTCAGTCCGCCCCATTCGTCGCGCATGCTTCGGCGCATTCCCGCGCGAGCGTGAGGATGCTTCCGGGGAAGCGCGCGGTGAGGACGCAGTCCGCCGTCTCCACCGGGAGAGGATGCCCGCCCGTCAGCGCGATCAGCCTCCGGTTCAGCGCGATCCGTTCCCGCGATCCGCCGAGGCTGTCCCGGATCTTCGCGCGCCTGATCTCGCCGAGGTGCTCGTAGATCCCTTCGACGGTCCCGTACGCCGAGAGAAGCTCCGCCGCCGTCTTCGGTCCGATGCCCGGCACGCCCGCGATGTTGTCGGAGGAATCCCCGACGAGGCATTTCCAGTCGGTGAACTGCTCCGGCGTCACGCCGAACTTCGCTTTGACCGCCGTCGGGTCCACGATCGAGGTCACGCCGTGCTGGTAGATCGCCACGGAGATGCGCTCGCCGATGAGCTGCCAGTAGTCCCGGTCCGTCGAGAGGATCGTCACGCGCTTGTCGCCGCACGACGCGAGCGCATAGGACGCGATGAGGTCGTCCGCCTCGCAGCCCCTTGCCTCCGCATGGGGGATCCCGCAGGCGTCGAGGAGCGCGCAGATCGCCGGGATCTGCGGGAAGGGAAGCTCGTCCTCCTCCATTTCGGAATAGTCCGGGCGGTTTGCTTTGTACGCCGCGTCGAGGGAGCGCCGCTCCCCGCATTCCTCCGTGTCGAAGAGCACGAGGGCGTGCGTGGGCCCCAGATCGGCGATGACCGCCGCGAGCGCGTTCCCGAAGCCGTAGACCGCGTTGTAGCGTATGCCGGACGGCGTCCGGAAATGATCCGGCATCCCGTAGAACATCCGGAAGAGTAAATTGTGTCCGTCCACAAGGAGGAGCTTGTCCATGGCGGTCTCCTGTTCGTTTCCCGTTTTCCCTATTGTACCACAAAACCGCCCGGATTACAAGCGCCTCCGCTCCGCGGCAAGTTTTTAAAAAATCAGGGTGGTTTTTTCATATTTCCGTGCTATACTGACACCGGAAAACCGAATTCCCGAGGAGCAGAACATGACCGAAAATACCGTTATGCATTCAGGATCGCCCGCGCCGGCGTTTGATTTCGACACCCCGATCGAGCGCCGCGGCACCGGCTCGATCAAATGGGACGTCAAAGAAGGCGAACTCCCCATGTGGGTGGCCGACATGGATTTTCGGACCGCGCCCGCCGTTTGCGAAGCCGCCGCGAAGGTCGCCGCCCACGGCATCTATGGCTACACCGACGTCGACGATGCCTGGCATGAGGCCTATTCCGCGTGGTGGACGGCCCGTCACGGATGGCCGCTCTCCCCCGACTGGCTCGTCTTCACGACCGGCGTCATCCCCGCGGTCTCTACGGCCGTCCGCAGGCTCACCGCCCCCGCCGAAAAGGTCGCCGTCCTCACCCCGGTCTACAATATCTTTTTCAACTGCATCATGAACAACGGCCGCGTCCCGTATGAGGTCCCGCTGTCCTGTTCCCGCCGGGAAGGGAAGCTCTTTTACGCCATCGATTTCGACGCCCTCGAGGAGGCCCTCGCCGATCCGCAGACGTCCCTGCTCCTCTTCTGCAACCCGCACAACCCCGTCGGGAAGATCTGGGACCGGGAGACCCTCGCGATGGTCGGCGCGCTCTGCGAGAAGCACGGCGTGACCGTGCTCTCCGACGAGATCCACTGCGACGTCGCCAGACCCGGGAAGGCGTACGTTCCCTTCGCGTCGGTCAACGAGGTCAACGCGAAGATCACCGTCACCTGCGTCGCCCCGACGAAGGCCTTCAACTGCGCCGGGATGCACACCGCCGCCGTCGTGTGCGCGGATCCCGTCCTCCGTCATCGGATGCGGCGCGCCTTGAACACCGACGAGGTCGGAGAGCCGGGCGCGTTTGCCGTTCCGGTCGCCGTCGCCGCGTTCACCGAGGGCGGGGAATGGCTTGACGCGATGAACGAATACGTCTTCGCAAACCGCGCCTTTGCCGAGGCGTATATCGCCGAGCGGATCCCCGGCCTCGAAGCGGTGCCCGCCGACGCGACGTATCTTTTGTGGATCTCCGTCGGCGCGATCCTCGGGGAGGGCGAGGATTCCGCCGCGTTCTGCCGCTTCCTGCGCGAGAAGACGGGCCTCTGGCTCAGTCCGGGGACGCAGTACCGCGGAGACGGCGCAGGGTTCGTCCGCCTGAACGCCGCCTGTCCCCGCTCCCGCCTGGAGGACGGCATGGACCGCCTTCGCCGCGGCGCCGCGCTGTGGAGTGCGAGGACATAAGAGAAAGTGGCTGTCGCATGAACTCTCCAAGAAACGGAGAAATGCGACAGCCGTTCTCTTTACACAGCGCTTTCGGCGTTCTTTTTCTCCTTTATCGAGGAGAAAAAGAGCCAAAAAGAGGAACTCTTTGGAAGTTTTGGGTGTTCCGCACTCTGCGGAGTGCGGGTCAGGGCGCTGCCCCGACACCCTGCCGCCTTTTGGAAAAGGCGGGCGAAAACTTTTGCCCTATTTGCGACAACCCGTTTTCTTTATTGCGCGGTCTCAGCAGATCTCCCACGTGAAGACCGCGTTGTCCGCGATCTCGACGTCCTGGGGCGCGGCGTTCATCCGGAATGCGGCCTTCGCCATCCGGGGCATCGCCGCCTCATCCGCGGCAAACGTCGTCGCCGAGACGGCATCCCGGTGCGCGACGCTGTATTCGACGGAGAGCAGCGTCCCGAGCGCGCATCCGGAGGCGGCGGCCAGAAGCCCGGCCTTTTCCCGCGCGTCCCGGACAGCCGCTTCGAGCGCTTCCCGTTTGGCCTTTTCGGGATCGGAGAGCACGAAGCTCACCGACAGCTGCGGGGATGCCTCCGACGCGCCGATGTTCCCGAGCAGGGCGGAGAGGACGGCGGCGTCGAGCGGGAAGCGGAGCTGATACGTCCGCGTCACCGCGTAGCCCGCGAAGACGTTCTTCCAGTTTCCGCGGTCGTCGTGTACGCTCTCGTAGTCCGCGCGGACGCTGAAGTCCGCCATGCGGAGCGCGTCTTCCTCAATCCCGGCAACGCGCACGGCGTCCGAGATCGCCTCGGCGTCGCGGTCCGCCTTGTCCATCGCGGCGGCGTAGTCGGGATCTTTCGCCTCCACGGTCAGGGAGACGGCGATGAGATCGGGTTTCGCGGAAATCTTGCCCGTTCCGCGCACGGTGATCGTTCTGGGCATGGCTTACCTCGCATCAGTTGTCAATGATGTAGTTGAAGTCCCACTCGGACAGGCAGTAGATCACGTAGTCCGGGTCGGCGGATTTGATCTGCGCGTAGTTGTACGTGTAGGTGAACATCGTGTTGAAGACCGCGCGGTCGCTGCGCTCGATCAGCAGATCGAAGATCGCCGCGCTGTACGAGTTGCGGAAGACGTAGATGTCCGGCAGCTCCGGGCGGTTCGATTCGTAGGTCCGGCCTTCGGATACCTCGGGCACGTAGGCGGAATAGGTGATCGAATCGTCCACCTTGAACCGCTTGAAGTTCTGGAGCGGCTTCGGCAGCTCGAAGGTCATGTTGCGGATGAAGTTGTGCTCGTACACCAGCCCGCCGCGGTCGACGTCGAAGTAATAGGGCATGTCGCCGCGCGTGAAGTAGTCCCAGTCCCACGAGAATTCGCTGAACTGACGGGGCTTCGCTTCGGGATAGCGGTCGGAGATGTAGTCGTAGAGCTGAACGTAGGCGATGTAGGCGCCGTAGTCCGTCCAGTGGCTGTCATAGTCGAAATAGAGCGGCAGGGCGTCGTTCTTGTGCTCGGCGAACGATTCGCGCGCGTCGATGACCGTGGCGCCGGCTTCTGTCAGGACCGATTTGAGCTGATCGAAGCGGCTCTCGCCCTCGCCCTGCTTGACCGTATCTGGAACGAGCTCGGGGTAGACGGTCATGGACGCCGGGATCAGCAGGTAGATGAGCTCGCAGCCGTCGCCGGTCTGGTTGAGCTTCTCGACGCGGCTCGCGACGCGGGAGCGCAGGTTTTCCTTCACCGAATCCGACATCAGGTTCGTGTGGGTGTAGTCCGGGATCATCTTCTGATAGAAGCCCTGGTTTTCGTAGCCGATCCAGACGTCCCAGCTCGGGTCGTCCTCGAACGAGGAGAGTCCGATCGAAATGTCCGCGGGAATGGGATCGCCGATCGTCTCGCCGTTGTAGGACAGTGTGAATTCGGCGTTCGCGTGCGCCTTCGGGCTGTACAGACGGAGCGCGAAGCAGCCGCCCTCGCTCTGCACGCCGTATTCGCCGTCCGCGGTCTTCGCCGTGACATGGAGCCCGATCGGGCATTCGCCGTAGACGACCGCCCAGTCGCCGTCGGAGTAAGCGGCGCCGAGGATGCGGAAGGCGCGGGTGTCCGCGGGATCATAGACCTCGGGCGTGAACGGAGGCGCGGAATAGAGCCCGGGATCCGCGAGCGGAACGGCTTCGACGGGCGTGTCGACCTTCAGCGTGACGGGCTCCGCAGGCTGCGCGGGCTCGGCGGGCGTCTTCGTCGAGGACGACGAGCCGGAGGAGGGATTGTTAAGCGCCGATTTGGCCGCTTCTCTCGCCGCCGCCTTGGCCGCTTCTTCTTCGGCCTTCTTCGCGGCAGCTTCCGCGGCGGCGGCCTCCTGTTCCGCCTTGACCGCTTCGATGTCGATCGCGCCGGACGAATCGAGTTCGTTCATGAGCGCGCTGGCTTGATTGAGGGAGATGCCGCTCTTTTTGCAGGCCGCGAGCGAGGAGAGGAGCAGGACGGCCGCGAGGATGAGCGCGGGGATGCGATGGTTGTGCTTCATGAAATTGCCTCCGCAGAGTTTATGAATTCATTCGTTGGGATCGGAATGTTTTAATCGTTTTTATCGTTATTTGATGCCCGCGAGACTTGCCGCGGTGATGAGGTTTTCCCAGTTGTACACGACGAGGACGCGGGAGCAGCCGTATTCCTCCGCGAGCTCCGAGGCGTTCGTCACGCCGCCCGTGAGGTTGCCGATCACGAGATCGAAGTGCTGCGCGAGATACGGCACGAGCGTGTTCGCGAAGGAGTCCTTCATGATGAGAAGCCGTTCGCGTTCGGCGTCCGTCGTCTGGATTGTGACGAGCTGCTCGTTGTGCGTGCCTCCGAGGAACGCGGCGTATTTGTCCTTCTTGTCGAAGTATTCCCGTTTCATCCAGCCGGGGAAGGATTCGTATACCTCCTTGACCTTCTTCGGCTTCCCGTTTTCGTCCTTCACCATGCGGGCGGAGAGGCAGGAGGTCTCGAACCGGTCCTCATTGCCCGGGGAGAGGTAGCGGATCGTGTCCGGTTCGATGAATTTGAGCTGGGACTTGGACCACGTCGTGCCGTAAAAGCCGGGGATCTCCTCGACGGTGAAGTCTTCCGGCGGCTTGATCCGGTCCTCGAGGCCGAAGCCCTTCATGACCTCCCGATAGGCGAGATACGCGCCTTCCGGGGTCCAGTGGTGGTCGGTGCGGAAATAGACGTACTCTCCGGCGTCGTAATGCTCGCGGAATAGCGGGAGCAGATCGAGATAGCCGGTCTCGGGGGAGAGCCCTTTTGTGATCTGGGCATGCAGCGCGTCCGTGATCTCGCCGGGGTAGGAGAGGGCGGATGCGGCGACGTCGACCGCGCGGGGCGGG
>JAFYBI010000337.1 GCA_017540285.1 Clostridia bacterium
GCGAAGCTCGACCAGATCGGCGTCGGCAAGCTGATGAAGATGGCCATCTCCCTCGGCAGACCCATGAACCCGAACCTCCACGTCGGTATCTGCGGCGAGCACGGCGGCGACCCGACCTCTGTGGAATTCTGCAACGAGATCGGCCTCGACTACGTCTCCTGCAGCCCGTTCCGCGTTCCGATCGCCCGCCTCGCCGCCGCGCAGGCCGCTATCAAGAAGAACGCGTAAGCGCATCCCCCCGGACAGCAACGCCCCCGGTGCTTCGGTACCGGGGGTTTTTGTGCGTTTTGTCCGCAAAGAGGCGCCGACGGCGAGCACTCTTTTCTGTTTCATTTCACGGAAAGTGATTGCAATTTCCGGGAAAAAGTGCTATAATACCTCCATCCTGTTACAGAAAGGAATCCTCCCCATGAAGACTTTATACGACGGCAAGACCAAGACCGTCCTGCTCGACGAAGAGACCGGCGTTGTGAACCTTTTGTTCAAGGACACCGCGACCGGTGAAAACGGCATGTTCGACCCCGGTTACAACACCGTCGGCGGCAGCGTGGAAGGCAAGGGCAAGATCGGGCTCCGCATTTCGAAGTATTTCTTTGAGATCATGGCGAAGAACGGCATCCCCACGCACTACCTCGGCGCCGACATCGACAACTGCCTCATGCAGGTGAAGAAGCTCACGGTGCCGAAGCTCGAGTTCGTGCTGCGCTATTTCACCGCGGGCAGCATGTGCCGCCGGTTCACCCTGCCGGAAGGCATCCCCTTCGATCCTCCGTATAAAGAAGTCACCCTGAAGGACGACGAACAGGGCGATCCCCTGATCACCGAGCGCCTCTGCCTGATGAAGGGCATGCTGAAGCCCGGCATGTACGACGAAGGTCTGCGCCTCGTGGAGCAGGTGGGCGAGGTCCTGAAGCGGGAGCTCAGCGCCATGGATCTGCAGCTGATCGATTTCAAGATCGAGATCGGCTACGACGAGGACGGCAAGGTCTACGTCGTCGACGAGATCACCCCCGACATCTGGCGCGTCAAGGACAAGAACGGCGTGATCCCCAACCAGATCGACTGCGCGAAGCTGATCCTCGAAAAGATCTGACGGCAGGCCGCCGCGCAAACCCGGAATCCAGAATCCCCCGGTACGGAGCGATCCGCATCGGGGGTGTTTTCGCTTCCGCGCGGACTTTTCCCGGACCAAATCGGCGCGCCATGCAGGAAACCATGCAGGATAACATGCAAGATACCGTGCAGGATGTTGCTTTTGCGCCTGTTTTATGATATACTGATTCCAGGCAAACCGACAACCGGAATCGGACGGAAATCCGAAAAAGGAGGCCCTCATGGACAAAAACCGTTTTCTGCATCCCCTGAACGAAGACCGGCCGTACATGCTGCGGCACGATCTCGCCGAAGGCGGCGCTCCCGCCAAGCTCGACGCGCTGCGTGCGGTCGGCTTCGGCGGCGTCGTCACCAACGCGCCGTGGCACACGTCCCCGTCGGACCCCGCCGTCTACCTCGCCGCGGACGGGGATTTCAAAGCCCTCGACGACGCTGTCCGGGCGGCATGCGAGCGCGGGATGGGCGTCTGGCTCTACGACGAAAAGGGCTATCCCAGCGCCTCCGCGGACGGGCTCACCCTGCTCGGCCACCCGGAATACGAGGCCCGCGGCTTCACGGAGATCCCTACGGGCGGACGGGACTGGGCGCGGCCCGACACGTTTGAGAAGATCATCTATGCCTGCCGGGACGACGGGGAAGCCGTTCCCTTCGACGCGAACTTCGCCCGCGGCGCGGATCGTGTTTTCGCCGTGCGTCCGGTCTTCGAGGGCTCGCACGCGCAGAAATGCGGCTGGGGCCCCCGGCACTACCCGAACCTCATGGACAAGGACGCCGTCGCGGCGTTCATCCGCTGCACGTACGACCGGTATTTCGAAAAATCGGAGCAGTTTTCCCGCTTCGAGGCCGTCTTCACCGACGAGCCGAGCCTCATGGCGGGCTACGTGAACTGCGGCGTCCCGATGCCGTACGCGTTTTTGCCGTGGGCGGAGGATCTTCCGGCGGTCTTTCGCGAGATGCACGGCCGGGAGCTCTGGGAGGATCTGCCCGTCCTGTTCTCGCGGGAAGAGCGGTTCGAACCGGGCAAGCGCCGCTTCTGGCAGACCGTCGGCGAGATGGTCAACCGCGCGTTCTTCGAGCAGATCGGTCAGTGGTGCGACGCGCACGGGATCGCCTTCTCCGGCCACTGCCTCCTCGAGGAAAGCCTCTCGATGCACGTCCCGCTCTACGGGGACCTCTTGAAGCAGCTCAAATCCTTCCGCCGGCCGGGCGTCGACATGCTCACGGGGAGCGTCCTCTCCTACTGGACCTCTCCGGCGGACTTCGCCATGGCGGCGCGGTACGTCGGCGGGGCGGCGCGGATGACGGGCAAAACGGAACGCGTGATGGTCGAGATCTGTCCCATTGCCGGGCAGACGCACGAGGGCGACTTCACCTTCGAAGAACAGCGCGGGACGATGGCCCTCCTGTTCCGCGCGGGGATCAACCACATCAACTCCTATCTCTCCCCGGACCGGCTGGGCGACGATTTTCCGGCGTATGCCGCGATGTTCGGCCGGGCGGCGTACGTGCTGCGCGGGGCGCGCTGGATCGGGAAGATCGGCGTGTACTGTCCCACGGAGACGGCGCAGGGGTTCTATTATCCCGACACGGTCGGCGTCAACAGCGGCGCGCGCCTGCCCGAGGCCATCCGGCTGGCGGAGAAGACGCTCGCGGACCTGAACCGTTCCCTCGGCGCGGCGGGGCTCGACTACACCCTCGTCGACGGCGATTGGGTGCGGGAGGCGCAGCTCCGGGACGGCGTGCTCTCGGCGAACGGGCTGGAGATCGCCGCGCTCGTGATGCCCGCGCTCCGCTGCCTCGATCCGGACGTCCTCGAAAAGCTCGATGCGTTCCGGCAGGCGGGCGGGACCCTTCTCTGGACGGCGTCGAAGCCCTCTGCGGCCGCCGATCCGCTGACGGACGATCCCGCGGCGGTCCTTAGCCGCACGGTCGATTACGGCCTCGCCCACCGAACGGATCATCCCGGCGCCCTCCTCGTCTCGCCCTACGAGAAGGACGGCGCGCGCCTCTGGTATCTCGTCAACAACAGCCCCGAGGCGTGTTCCGTCACCCTGTCCCCGCCCGCCGGGAAGCCGTACGCGGTCTGGGACATCCTCACGGGGGCGGTCACCGAAGACCAAGCTTTCCGCATCCCGGCGTATTCCGCGGTGTTCGTGACGGAAAACGGAGAATGAGAAGATCATGAAAAAACGTATCTGCCTGTTCCTCGCGCTGGCAGCCGTCCTCGGCAGCTTCGCGGGATGCCGCCGGGGGATCCGCGTCGATCCCGCAGCGCCGAAGCCCGCCCTCCCGGCGTCCGCGGAAACGGAAGCGCCCGAGACCGAAGAGATCCCCGCGCCTCCGGAAGACGGCGAGCTCCTGCCGCAGTTCTCGATCGAGGGCGGGTTCTATTCCTCGTCGAAGAAGCTGAAGATCTCCGTCCCGGACGGCGCGCCGCGCGGTTCGCGGATCACCTACACGACGGACGGCTCCGAGCCGGAGAAGAGCTCGAAGATCTTCCTCGACGCGATCGAGGTGGCGCGATCCGCAAATGCCGCGACAGTCGTGCGCGCCTCAGTCTTCGACCCGGACGGAAACCGCCTCGGTCCGATCGTCACCGAGACCTACCTCCGCGCGGACGAGGGCCGCTTCACCACCCCGGTGATCTCCCTCGTGACGGAGAAAAAGAACCTCCGCGGGTCCTCCGGCATCCTCGATCACCCGCGGGAATCCGGCAAGGCGTGGGAGCGCCCCTGCCACGTCGAGATCTTCCTCCCGACCGGCGAGCGCGTGATCTCGCAGGACGCCGGGATCCGCGTCTTCGGCGGCTCGTCCCGGATCCTCGAGCAGAAATCCTTCCGCCTCGTCGCGCGCCGGGACGGCTATTATGACGCGGAAAAATACGACGGCAAGGGGAGCTTCGCCTACCCGTTCTTCGCCGGACGCACCGTCATGGCAGGTCCGGACGCGGGGGAGGAGGCCGTCAAATACGACCGCCTGATCCTGCGCAACGGCGGCAACGATTCGATGCAGGCGACCGCCGCCGATCCCCGCGACATAACCCTGACCCGCGACGCCGCCGCCAACGCCTTCTTCGCCGCGCACACCGACCGGGTCGCGGTGCAGACCTCGCGCTTCGTCACCGTCTACCTCAACGGGGAATACTACGGCATCCTCGACATGAAGGAGGACGTCAACGACGACTATCTGCGGAACATTTACGGCCTCGACAAGGAAAAGATCACCGTCATCAAGTCCGAGCTCGACACGACGCGGCACTGCGCGAAGCACGCCGACGGCGGCAGCTGCCGCTTCGACGACGTCTGGTTTTACTACGCGGTCGACGAAGGCCCCGAGAGCGAGCTCGACGAATACGAGGCGATGTGCCAGGCGGCCCTCTCCGCGCTCGGCGGGGACCGTGACGCCCTCGACGCGGCGTACGAAGCCCTCTCCCGCCAGCTCGACACCGACAGCTTCCTCGAATACGCGGCGCTCTGCCTGTACGTCTGCAACACTGACTGGCCGCACAACAACATCCGCGTGTGGCGGTACACCGGCGAGCCGGAAGAGGGCAATCCGTACACCGACGGCCGCTGGCGGTACGCGACCCGCGACCTCGACTTCTCCTTCGGGCGGTACGAGTGTCTCGTTCTGCCGGAGATTTACACGCAGGCGGACACGGACAACATCTCCTTCACCCTCGGCAATTACAAAAACGGCGCGTACGCGTACGACGGCAACTACCCGGATTCCCTGCACCTGCAGGGCCTGCTCGCGCTGTGCCTCTGCAACGACGGCTTCCGCGCGCGCTTCCTCGCCTATGCCGAATCGCTCTGCACCGACGAGAGCGCAGCCGGGCTGAAGGCGATCATGGAGGACTGTGCGGCCCAGATCGAGGCGGAGATCCCGCGGCACATCGGGCAGTGGAAGGGCACGATCGACGCCGGGCTCACCGTGGACCGCTGGCGGGAGAACGCCGACGCGATGCTGCGCTGGGCCGAGGAACGTCCCGCGTATTTCCGGCAA
The DNA here is from genome assembly GCA_017540285.1 of Clostridia bacterium. Taxonomy (GTDB): domain Bacteria; phylum Bacillota; class Clostridia; order Oscillospirales; family CAG-272; genus UMGS1696. The sequence continues at coordinate 5,119 of JAFYBI010000337.1, forward strand.
TACCTCGGGATCGTCGAGGCGTGGTTCGGGGGGTGAAGAAGAGCGAATCAATCGTTCCCGGGGGGCTTGACAAACCTCACGGGATAAGGAACGGCCGGACGCCGCCGGAAAAACATGCTGTGATAACGCCGGGGAGGCTCGTATGAGAAAGAACGCGCAACGCATCCTGCTCCTTTTCCTGTGTACCCTGACCGCCGTCACGCTCCTCGCGTGCGATGCCGGACCCGCCGGTGAGCGGACGGGATCGGAGAACGCCGAAGCCCCGCCTGCCCCGGAGACGACCGCCGCTCCGGAAGACACCCCCTCTCCGGCAGACGTGCCCGCGCCGGAGACCGAAACGGAAGCCGCTGAACCCGATCCGCCCGCACTGGAAGACGGCGGAACGGTCGAGCTGTATCAGCTCGCGCCGGAGAACCAGAGTCTGATGATGTCCTACGTCATCGTGACGCCGAACAAAAAGGTGATCGTGATCGACGGCGGAACAGACGGGCTCGGAAGAGATTCGCCGTCCTATCTGCCAAGCGCGATCAGAGCCATCCTCGGCCTCGGACAGAAGGACTTCTTCGAGGTGGAAGCATGGTTCCTCACGCACATGCACAACGACCACTACTACGAACTCGCCAAGATGCTGAGACGGTATAAGGAGTCGGACAATTACAGGATCAACAACATCTATTTCGACTTCCCCGATTACGGTACCGAATGGACAAGCAAAGCGGGGGACGGCGACTTCGAGAAAACCAATTTCGACATCCTGGTCAAGGGCTTTGACCACTATTACGAAACGGTCGGCTTCTCCGGCATCGTCGGAGCGGACATCCCGGAAGAGCAATGGCGCGCGCCGGACGGATACTACAACCTGATCAACGGCGCGGTGATCAACGAGGAAGCGGTCGGGAAGGGGCTGACGATCGGCGTCGACGGCGTCGATTTCCACATCCTCATGACGTGGTGGAGCGGCGCGCGGTACATCAACAGCACGTCCGTCATCATCCGGATGGTCTGGGGGGAGCACAGCGTGCTTTTCCTCGGCGACTGCGCGGAAGACGAAGGGAAACGGCTGCTCGAATACCGGTCGGCCGATGAATTGAGATCCGACTGCATCCAGATGGGACATCACGGACAGGGCGGCCCGGATCAGGGATTCTATGACGCGATCGACGCGAAAGACGCCGTGAGGCTGTGGCCGACGCCGGAATGGGTATGGAACAACGCGCAGTCGTACGCCATCGGCCAAACACGCTCGTGGATGGGTCTTCCCTACGAAGCGGCGGACTTCAAAAAGGAAAAGCTGTTCAGCACGGGAAAGGACTTTGTCGCGGGATGCTGTCAGAACTACCCCAGGCAGGCAGCAAAGGTCGAATGCTGGACGGAGAGAATCCTTGCCGAGCAGCGCGTGGCGGTTTTTGCGCGCGGCGGATCATGAAAATACCCCTCGGGCCTTTGCATTGGCCTGAGGGGTTCTTTTTCGCAGGACGGATGACGGGGAAAATGACAGATTTGCCGTAAATGACACGGTCACCGATTCTCTGCCGCCGTTTTCCGGTCCGGAGAGATTCCCGCGTCACAGGAGTTTCCGTTTTGCCCAAATTCAGTCCCCGATCTCAGCGTATGCATCGATCGTCTTCGAGACCTGCTTCGCGAACAGCTTCTCCTGCTTCGCCGCGAAGGACGCGAGATCCTCGCCGCCGTGCGCCTGAATGTGGCTCAGGAAGCTCGAATACACGTTCCACGAGCCGTAGCACGTCGAATAGTCGAAGGTCCGCGTGCCCGTCAGGATGTCGAGCATCTCGGTGGTGTCCCGGTCCCGCGCGATCTTGCCCTTGAGGGTCGTCTCATAGTACGCGTCGATCAGATACCGGTCCGAATAGAGCGCCATCGCCTCCGTGACCGTTCCGATCATTTCGAGGTCCGCCGCGCTCACCGGGATGCACATCGCCTGCGCCGTGGCCTCCATCGACGTGGTGTAGTACCCCTGCTCCTCGTTCTTCATCGGGAACGGAATGATGCCGAAGTCGTTCTCCATGTTGTTGCGCAGGCCCACCACCGAACCGAGCTGCATGATGTAGAAGAGGCTCATGTCCGTATAGAACGCGTTGTAGCCCCAGTTGTCGTCGTTGACAATGACGGTCAGGCTCTTGTCGTTGAGGAGGGAGGAGACCTTCTCCGTCACGGCGACGACCGGCTCTGCCGCCACGTTGAGCGTAAAGGTGTCGCCCTCGTCCGTGTGTTCGAGGATCACGAGTCTCTCGCCCGCGCCGTTGATGAGGGAGAGATACTGCCCGATGCCGGTGACGAGGCCGTAGCTGTCGCCCTCGTTGCGCACGCCGTCGCCGTTGGTGTCGGACGCCGCGGCCCGCATCATCTCGCCCATCCGGTCCAGCGTCCAGCGGTACTCCCGCACGATCTCGTAGGGGTTTTCGAGCTGGCGGTCGCCGAGGACGGCCTTCGAGAAGTACATCGCGCTGCACCCCTCGATCGTGTGCACGTTGATGTCGTTGCAGGCGAAGAAGAGCTTGCCGTTGATCGTCAGGGCTTCTACGGAGTCCCCATCCCACCACGGCGCCTCGAAGTCGAAGGCCTCGACGCGGTAGAGGTTCTTGAGCTGCCCGGACTGCGCGGTCGGGATCAGGGCGTTGATCCGCTCCCAGACGACGGAATAATCGTCCCCGCCTGCTTTGACGGACCTGCCGATCAGCCCGGTCGCCGCGGTCGTCTCCTCGGAGGTGACGTCCACGTTGTAGCGCTCCTCCACGAAGGCGTTGCGCTCGAAGACGGTGTCGTTGATGATCTCGCCGACGATCTCCTCGCTGTTGAGGGAGATGATCCACCAGTTGGAGTTGACGTCGCCGAGGATGTGGTAAGCCGCGCCGCCGAAATCCGCTTCGGGGAGCAGCTCGAGGGGATCCGGTTCTTCCTCTTCGATGGGCGCTTCCGCGATGTCAGCCGTCGGAGCGGGCGCGGGGGCTGCATCGGGATCCTTTTCGGGGGCCTTCTCGGAGCACGCGGTCAGGAGCGGCAGAAGCAGAAGCAGGCAGAGCAGGAGAGCAGAGAGGCGTTTCATAGGTTCGGTTCCTTTCCCGTTTTTCATCTGATCCCATTATACCGCACCCCCGGTGAAAAAGCAAGGGGGTGCCGGAGAAAAGCCGGCTTCCTTGTGCGCGTGCTCCCTTGCGCTCTTCTGCGCGGCGTGGTATAATGGATCCGACCACCCCACCCGACCGGTTCCCACAAGGAGGCTCCCATGACGTCCAGAGAAAACACGCTCCGCGTGATCCGCTTCGAGCACCCCGATTTCATCCCCGTCGCGTTCCACGTGAACGATTCCGTCTATTCGCACTACGACCCGCACGCCGTCGAGGAGCTTCTCGAATCGCATCCGGTCATCGCGGGCAAGGGCCGCATGCGCTGGGATCTCGTCCCGGAGGAGGGCCGGGCAGTCGATGAGGACCGTGTTTATTACGATGAGTTCGGCGTCCAGTGGAAAGGCGCGATCGACGGCATCCGCGGCGTCATCCAGAAGCACCCGCTTGCGGACTTCTCGAAGATCCGGGATTACCGTTTTCCCGACTTGCCGGCATTCGACGTCGAAGGGACGCGCCGCCGGGCCGCCGAGGCCAGGGCTGCCGGGCACTTCACCGTCGCCGGGCTTCCGCACGGGCACACCTTCCTGCGCCTCACGGATCTCTGCGGCTATGAAAACGTCCTGATGGGCCTCTCGGACGAGGACGGGGACCTGCTCTCCCTCGTCCGGCGTCTCGAGGCGTACAACGCGGCCTTCGCGGACTTTTACGCGCAGTGCGGGTATGACATGATCAGCTTTCCGGAGGATCTCGGCATGCAGATCGGCCCGATGATCTCGCCCGATCTCTTCCGGCGGTTCATCAAGCCCTCCTACCGCCGTCTCATGAAGCCCGCGCGCGAGGCGGGAGCGATCATTCACATGCACTCCGACGGCGACGTGCGCACCCTCGCCGGGGACCTCATCGACGGCGGCGTGGACATTCTCAACATCCAGGATCTGGTCAACGGCATCGACTGGATCCGGGAGAACTTTTTCGGGAAATACGCCCTCGAGCTCGACATCGACCGGCAGAAGGTCACGGTGTTCGGCACGCCGGCGGACGTCGAGGCGCTGATCCGCGAAGAGGTGACGAAGCTGTCATCCCCGGCGGGCGGGCTCATGATGATCTTCGGCTGGTACGCCGGCACGCCGCTCGAAAACATCCGCGCGCTCATGGATGCGTTGGAAAAGTATATGTTTTACTGGGCGTGAAGCCTTCGCGCGCCGCGGAGTCCGCCGGCGCTTCTTTTGCTGGCGCGCTGACGCTTGCGGATTGTATATCGGCGAGGCCGATTGCTTTTTTGTCCTTCCGGACGGGACCC
>JAFYBI010000338.1 GCA_017540285.1 Clostridia bacterium
ATCGCCCTGCTCTTTTCGAACCGCATCGACTCCACCTTCGCCGACGGCTCGATCAGCCTCGCGAACGACCCCGGCGGGGCATGGGATATCCTCTCCCTCCGCGTCGGCCTCACGAAGGACCGCGGCGAAGAGCCGGATGCGTGGATCCCCGTGACCTTCGGCGGTTCCGCGCAGAGATCCGTCGAAGCCGGCGAAGGAGAGTTCGTCACCGATCCGATCCCGCTTCCCTTCCGGGGCGGCGAATACCTCGCGTATGAGATCGCCGTGCGCGGCGCGTGTTATCCGTATCACGAGGAGATGGTGCTGAACGCCTTCTGCCGGGATGGGGACAAATGGCGGGCGGACAAGCGGTTCCCCGTCCCGCTCATGATCGGCTGCGACCGTCCGGCGCACGCGGAAATCGGCTTTCTCGGCGATTCGATCACGCAGGGCTGCGGTACGGCCTACGACAGCTACACGCATTGGGCGGCAAAGATCGCCGAAGGGCTGCCCGATGACCTCGCGGTCTGGGATCTCGGGATCGGATACGCCCGGGCAGGAGACGCGGCGACGGACGGCGGATGGCTTGCGCGCGCGAAACGGTGCGATGTTGTGAACGTCTGCCTCGGCGTGAACGACCTCTGCCGGGATCGGAGTGCCGAGGCGATCATCGCGGACCTGACAACCGTTGTGCGGGCCTTGAAAGCCGCCGGATGCCGGGTGATCCTCTTCACGGTGCCGCCGTTCGATTTCACGGGCGTCGCCGGGGAACGCTGGTATGCGGTCAATCGCGCGGTGCGTGGATCGATCGCCAAGGAAGCGGACGCGCTCTTCGACTTTGCGGCCGTTCTCGGAAGACCCGCGCCGGACGAGCATCTTTCGGTCTGGGGCGGACACCCGAACGCAGAGGGATGCGCCGCCGCGGCGAGAGCCTATCTCGGGGAGGACGTGCTCGGAAAAGTGCTCCGCAAGTGACAGATGCTTTCGATCATATTGACCGGAGGTCCTGCCGATATGAGTCGCCGTGCCGTTATTCTGATCGCCTCCATCCTGATGCTGTTTCTTCCGGCATTTCTCTCTTCCTGATCCGGTGGGGTGACGGCATGTGCGGGACGAGCGGTTCCGGATCATCCTCGAAGCGCCGGGAAGCATAGCCAATAAAAGATTCTGCCGGGAGGGGCAACAGCCTTTCCCGGCAGTTTTGTCAGTTTTCGGGGATTACAGTCCCATCTCCGCCTTGACTTCACCGAAGCACTTCACGGCGAAATCGAGGTCTTCCTTCGTGTGGCCGGCGGAAATCTGGGTGCGGATGCGGTCGCGGCCCTTCGGGACGACGGGATAGCAGAACCCGACGACGTAGACGCCCTTATCGAGCATCCTGCGGGCAAATTCCTGCGCCACGTGCGGATCGTAGAGCATGACGGGGACGATCGGGTGCTCGCCGGGGAGAAGGTCGAAGCCGAGCTTTTCCATCTCCGCACGGAAGTAGCGCGCGTTTTCGTGCACCTTATCGCGCAGGGCCGTGGACTCTTCGAGCATGTTGATCGTTTCGAGGGTAGCGGCGCAGATCGCTGGCGCCAGCGTATTCGAGAAGAGGTACGGACGGCTCCGCTGGCGGAGGAGGTCGACGATCGGCTGACGGGACGCAGTATAGCCGCCCGACGCGCCGCCCATCGCCTTGCCGAACGTGCCGGTGATGATGTCGACCCGACCCATAACGCCGCAGAATTCCGGGGTGCCGCGTCCGTGCTCGCCCATGAAGCCGACGGCATGGCTGTCGTCGACCATCGTGAGGGCGTCGAATTCGTCCGCGAGGTCGCAGATCGCCGGGAGGTTCGCGATGTAGCCGTCCATCGAGAAGACGCCGTCCGTCGCGATCATGATCTTCTGACAACCCGCGGCGCGCGCCTCCTCGAGCTTGGCACGGAGGTCGGCCATGTCGTTGTTCTTGTAGCGGTAGCGGTGCGCCTTGCAGAGCCGCACGCCGTCGATGATCGAGGCATGGTTGAGCTCATCGGAGATGATGGCGTCGTCCGGCCCGAGCAGGGTCTCGAACAGGCCGCCGTTCGCGTCGAAGCAGGAGGAATAGAGGATCGCGTCCTCGGTCCCCACGAACCTTGCGATGCGCGCTTCCAGCTCCTTGTGGATCTGTTGGGTGCCGCAGATAAAGCGGACGGAGGAGAGGCCGAAGCCCCAGCGGTCATAGCTTTCCTTCGCCGCCCGGATCAGCTCCGGATTGTCGGACAGGCCGAGATAGTTGTTTGCGCACATGTTGACCACGGCGTCCTTTTCGGTCGTGTCGATGCGGGAACGCTGAGGCGTGGTGATGATCCGTTCGTTCCGCCAGGTACCGGCTTCCCGGATGGCGTTCAGTTCTTCTTCGAATTTCAGATATGCGGTCTTCATGCCCTCTCCTCCTTATTTCGTCCAGTCCAGAATGACCTTGCCGGATCTTCCGG
>JAFYBI010000339.1 GCA_017540285.1 Clostridia bacterium
AGGGAGGTTGAACCCGAGGCAGGGTGGATTCCCGGCCGGTTTCAGCTTGCTGAAACCGAGGGAACAGGCCTTGGGCGGCGGTGATTGACAAGAGGGCGGTCGCGGAGCCCTCTTGTCCGCCGTCCGCGCAGGACAGCAAATCAATGGGAGAAAGTCCCGCAGGACTTTCTCTGACCTTTTCCTCTCCTTCATAAAGGAGACAGCCCGCACGTCATCCGCAAGCGTCAGCGCGCAGACGGAATGAACGGTGCAGCCCCCCTTTTCCCTTTCCCCCATCTTCCCCTTTTTGACTTTTTCCGTTCTTTCCGCGGAAATTTCCGAATTCCCCTTGACGAATCTTTTTCGTCATATTATAATGAAATAAAAACCGGCATTCCGGTCCGGACCGCCAATTTGTTCAAATCAAAAGGAGGTTGTGATATGCTCAATCTCGGGATCACGTCCCGGTCGTTCAACGGCTTGACGATTTCCGACACCGCGGAGCGCATGGCGGCGGGAGGCTTCCGCTGCACCGAGCTCTGCTTCGTCCACCCCGAGCTCCCCGGCTGGACCTATAACGGGATCGGCTCCCTCGAGGGGATCACCCCGGCACGCGTGAAGGAGGCTGCCCGCGAATTCACCGGCCGCGGGATCGCCGTCACTTCCCTCGGCATCTTCACCGACCTGCGCAATCCCGACCCCGACCGCCGCGCCGCCGTCATCGATTACGCCCGCCGCTACATTGAATTCGCCGCCGAAGCCGGGATCCCCTACCTCGCGAGCGAATGCGGCTTCACGCCCGGCCGCCGCGGGATCAACACCGACACCTACGAGACCGACTACGAGAACATCAAGGCCACGATCCGCCCGATCTGCCTCGAGGCGGAGAAATGCGGCGTGCACCTCGCGCTCGAGGCGTGCGTCCTCGACATCATCCCCTCGCCCCGGCGGCTGAAAACGCTGATCGAGGAGCTGGAGGAAGAGAGCCATATCCGCCTCGGCGCGATGCTCGACCCGGCGAACTTCCTCGCGAACTCCGACGAGGAGGGCATGTTCTACTACCTGAAGCACGACATCAGCTACTTCCACGGCAAGGACCGCAAGATCAACGCCACCTACGGCGTGAACCTCGGCGACGGCGACATCGACTGGAAGAAGTTCATGGAGCTGTATATCCGGTTCGCGGACAAGAAGCCGTTCATTCTCGAATACTGCAACAAGGACAACTGCCTCGAAATCAAGAAGCGCGCCGAGGACTACTACGACGCCGCGTTCCAGACGATCATTTCGCGGCTGAACTGATGGGGAACCCCCATCCGCCCCTTCGGGGCACCCGATTTCATCCCCGATGAAATCGCCGTGGCTGAAAACAAACTTGGTGCCGGTTGTCTAAGGAATCCAACTTTCCTCAGTATGCAAACGATTGCAGAAGCATCCGGGTGATAAACTGCATGAAACGGTGTCATTCCGAGGACTGAATTTCCGCAAAGCGGAAACTCCTGTGACGTGGGAATCCGTACTTCTTCATGAAACAAACCGCCATTCTCCATGGCTTCTTCCCTCGTGCAGGAGACGCGGATTGCCACGGGCTTCGCCCTCGCAATGACACAGGATATGCGGTGCACAGCCGTTTTCTTCAGCGACACCGCGCAGCCCTTACGCAAAGCAGCAGCTGCACGCTTCCGTTTTCAGAAACAAGCGCAACAGTCCCTGCTTCCCCCTTCGGAAAGGGGGAAAAGCTTGTCAGCGCGTCAGCCGACGCACACCCGCCGGCTCCGACGCAGACGGATCCCGAACGAAACCCCCTCCGGGGGTCCGCATAACCCTCAACATCACAAGGATTTTCAAGAAAGGAAAGTCATCATGATCAAGTTAGGCGTAAACTCCGTGCTCTTCAAGACGGTCTCCTTCCGCGAAGCGGCCGAGGCGATCAAAAAGTGCGGCTACGACGGCGTGGAGATCTCCGCGATCGGCGGCATGTGCGAGCATCTCAATCTCGCGGACTGGAAGAACCAGAAGGACGAGCTGAAGGCGATCAGCGCGGAATTCGAGCTCCCCTTCCTCTCCACCGAAGTGGCGTCCCATGACCGCGCCCGCCTCAACACCGCGTTCGAGGCCTGCGCCGAGATCGGCATCCCGATCGTGAACATCGGCCCGGGCGGCCAGATGAACAACGAGGACACCTGGGGCCCCATGATGGAGGAGATCGAGACCCTCGCCGAGGATGCCGAGAAGTACGGCGTCACGCTGTGCGTCAAAGCTCACGTCGGCGCGTGCGTCTATTCCACCCCGACGACCTTGCGCATGATGGAGACGATCAAGTCCCCGGCGTTCGGCGTGGATATGGACCCCTCCCACATCCACCGCGCGGGTGAGAATCCGGCCGTGGCGCTTCCCGCCGTCCTCTCCGCGATGAAGCACATCCACATCCGCGACTGCAAGGGCGAGGGCCCGTCCCCGGGAGCGCCGACCGATCAGGCCTGCGGCCGCGGCGACATCGACCTCTTCGGCTACTTCCGCGCCATGGTCGATCAGAAGTATGACGGCCCCGTCTGCCTCGAGGTCATCGGCCCCGATCAGACGATCACCGACGCCACCCGGATCGCGGCGGAAAGCTACGGCTACATGAACGCGATTTTGAAGTCTCTCGGCGCAAGATAAGGAGAACGCGGGGAGAGGGACTTTTTGGAAAAAGTCCCTCCCCCGGACCCCCTCTTCAAAAACTTTCGGGAAGGGGCTGCTGCAAAAATGATCTTGGTGCTGGTTGACTATGGAATCCGGTGCAAACGATCGCAGGAACATGCGGGTTATAAACCGCATGAAACGGTGTCATTCCGAGGACTGAATTTCCGCAAAGCGGAAACTCCTGTGACGTGGGAATCCGTACTCCTTCATGAAATGAAAAGCCGTTCTCCATGGCTTCTTCCCTCATAGAGGGGATGCGGATTGCCACGGGCTTCGCCCTCGCAATGACACATGATATGCGGTGCACAGCCGTTTTCTTCAGCGCCGGCCGCACAGGCGAAAAAACGAATGATTCAGCGGTTACATCCCTGCAGGCGTCAGCGCGCGGACGAAATATGCGTCAGCAGGCCAGTAAAAGAAATCCAATAAACGCCATAACCTGAAGATTTATAAAGAAAGATAAGGAGACACCTCATGGCTAAGAAATACCCGAACATCCTCTTCTTCGGCATCGACTCCCTCCGCAGCGACCACATGTCGCTCTACGGCTACCACCGCCTCACAACGCCGCACATCGACGCGTATATCGAGGACGGCGGCGTCACCTTCGACAAGATGTACTCCCCCTCCATCCCGACGACCCCGGGCTATGCCTCCATGGTCACCGGCATGGACTGCTTCTCCACCGACTGCGTCGCGCTGCGCCATAAGGGCCCGCTGACCGACGCCGTCCGCACCATGCCCGAGATCCTCCGCGACTACGGCTACACGTCCACGTACATCGGCGGTCACTCCTGCCGCGGCTGCGACAAGTACATCACCTACCCCGACTGGAACCCCGACAAGGCCGAGGAGATGAACAAGGTCGCCATCCCCGAGCTCGAACGCCTCGCCGCGCAGGATCAGCCGTGGCTGCTCTTCATGCGCCACATGGATCCCCACTCCCCCTACTACACGAAGGAGCCCTTCACGCGCATGTTCTACGAGGGCAACGAGTTCGATCCGAACAACAAGTCCCTCAAGCCCGTCTATGAGTTCAAGCCGTTCCGCGACTACTTCCTCACGTGGTTCCCGGAGGGCTGCACCGACGCCGAATACATCATCGCGCAGTATGACGCCGCCGTCGCGTACATGGACCTCTGCATCTCCCACATCCTCCAGCGCCTGAAGGAGCTCGGCTGCGAGGACGACACCATCGTCGTCTTCACGTCCGACCACGGCGAGACCCTGTACGACCACGACTGCTACTTCGACCACCACTCCATCTACGACAACGTGCTCAACGTCCCGTTCGCGTTCAAGTACGCGAAGTTCGGGTACGAGGGCCACGTCGACACCATCACGCAGGAGAAGGACATCCTCCCGACGATCCTTTCGCTCGCCGGCATCGACTGCGGCATCCAGTTCGACGGCCGCGACATGACCAAGGCCGTCACCGGAGAGGGCGTGCGCGAGGAGCCGGAGTTCTACATCACCGAGGCGACGTGGATGCGCAAGCACGGCTGGAGAACGCCCGAATGGAAGCTCATGATCGCGCTGGAGCCGGATTTCCACTTCAAGCCGGAGATCGAGCTCTACAACCTCATCGAGGACCCGGGCGAGAACCACAACATCGCCGAGGAGAACCCGGACGTCGTCGCGTTCCTGAGAGCCCGCATGGAGGCGCACATCGCCAAGCGCGAGGCCGAGGTGGGCCATCCCGACCCGATCTACACGAACCTCGACTGGAGCGGCTTCGGCAGACCGTTCGTCAGCTCGCAGGAGGCGTATGACAACCTCCACATCGGCGATCCCGCGGCGGCCCAGAAGCTGCAGGACAAGCTGAAGGAAATGGGCGTGGAGGACTGAGACAGATCCCCCGCCGCCCCTCATCAAACGGACATCAACACGCACAGGAGGATCGCTATGTTTCTCTGCGCTTACTGCACCGCCAACACCCTTGACCGTGTGACGGCGGACGACGCAGCCCGGCTCGACCTCATCAACATCGCCTTCGGGACCATCCGGGACGGCCTGCTCTGGTATCCCCGCGTCGCCGAGACGAAAATCGAGCTCGACCGCATCCGCGCCGCGCATCCCGGCATCCGGATCCTGCTCTCCATCGGCGGATGGGGCGCGGGCGGCTTCTCCACCATGGCGAAAACGCCGGAGGGGATCGCCGCATTCACCGCGTCCTGCATGACCGTCGTCGACACGCTGGCCCTCGACGGGCTGGACATCGACTGGGAATACCCGACGATCGGGTCCGCCGGCATCGACCACGCCCCCGAGGACCGGGAGAACTTCACCGCCCTCCTCAGAAGCCTGCGGGAGGCGCTGGGGCCGGAGAAGATGCTCACCATCGCCGCGGGCGCGGGCAAGTACATGATCGAGGCCATCGAGATCCCGAAGATCGTGCCCCTGCTCGACTACTTCTCCCTCATGACCTACGACATGGCGGGCGGCTGGACCCCGGCGTGCCACCACACCGCGCTCTACCCGACCGGGCACCCCGACGTGCGCAACATGTGCGTCGACGCGGCGGTCCGGGTGTTCGGGGAAGCGGGGGTGCCGCGGGAAAAGCTCGTCATCGGCGCGGCCTTCTATTCCCGCCGCTGGACGCACATCCCGGCGGGCGACAACCTCGGCTTCGGCGAGCGCTGCTACGATCCGGCGGATAAGGACAGCGGCCTCTGGGGTCCCGGGTACACTGAGATCGCGGAAAAGCTGCTCGACCCCGCCTCTCCCGCATCGAAGGGATGGCGCCTCGTGCGGGACGACGTCGCCCACGCGCGCTGGCTGTACAACCCGGAGAAGGAGGAATTCCTCAGCTTCGACGACGAAGAGAGCGTCGCGGAGAAGGTCCGGTACGCCCGTGACAAGGGGCTCGCCGGCGTCATGTACTGGGAGCACAGCTGCGACCCGTCGCGGAAACTGCTGCGCGCCATGAGCGAGGCGCTGTAAGCAGCCGCTGCACGAACGCCGTCAGAAAGTTTTCGCCAGCCTTTTTCAAAATGGCGGTCCGGGATGCGCAGCATCCCGAGTGTCGAGGGCAAAGCCCTGACCCGCACTCCGCAGAGTGCGGAATTCCCACCCTTCCAAGGAGTTCCTCTTTTGGTTCTTTTCTCCTCGATAAAGGAGAAAAGAACACGATCGGGCTGCATCTATCTCCTTGGGGTGAACGCTCCAAGAAATGAGGCAGACCAACCGCAATCGATTTCACCAAAGAGGTAAACCATCATGCAAAGAACCGTCGTCGTGGGCATGGGTCCGATCGGACACCGCCATGCCCGCGCCTATACCGAATCCGACCGGGCCGAGCTGGTTGCCGTCTGCGACCGCGTCCCGGAACTCGCCAAAGCCGCCGGAGAAAAATTCGGCGTCCCGTATTTCACCAAGGCGACCGACATGTTCGCCGCCATGAAGCCCGACATCTGCTCCGTCACCACGGGCGGCTACGAGTATGCGTCCGATCACTACGAGCCCACGATGGAGGCCTTCGAGGCGGGCTGCCACGTCCTCGGCGAGAAGCCCATCTCGAACGACCTCAAAAAGGCCGCCGAAATGGTCGCGAAGGCCGAGGAATGCGGCCTCTGCTACGGCATCGACATGAACCACCGCTTCACCCCGGCCGCGCGCCAAGCCAAAAAGTGGCAGGACGACGGCCGCATCGGCTCGCTCCTCTTCTGCAACATGGCCCTGTGGATCGGCAAATTCATGCCGCTCGACTCGGTCTACTACCACTTCAAGGCCCTGAACCCGCACAGCGTGAACATCATGCAGTACTTCTGCGGCCCGATCAGGGAGGTCTCGACCTTCGCGATGAAGGCCCCGGGACGCGACATCTGGTCGACGCAGTCCACCGCGATGCGCTTCGAATGCGGCGCGGTCGGGCATCTCACCTCGTCCTACGACATCCGCCGCGGCCATCCGATGGAGCGGTGCGAGGTCGCCGGGGTGAACGGCCGCTTCGTGTTCGAGGACATGTGGCGCGAGGCGACGCTCTATCCGGCGGAGACCTATCTCAAGGAAGTCTACACCAATCCGGTCTTCGACGGGTTTGAGGGCTTCTACGACACGTTCCGCGACCGCATCCACTATTTCGTGAAGCAGGTCGACGAGGGCGCGCGCCCGGACGAGATCGACGGCAGCGGCCGCGAAGGCCTCGAAGCCTCCCGCGTCATCCACGCCATGATCAAATCCAACGAAAACGGCGGCGCGGTCGTACAGGTGAAAGAGATTACGGAGTGATCTCTTCCGCACAAGCCGGCATTGCCCAGTCACATCAAAGGAGCACACCTTGCCAGACGTATTTCATCACGAGAGTTTTATGAGCGACGGGCCGGTGGTCGCGATCGTTCCGGCGGAGCATCACGGGCGGATGCGCACCCACTCGCACGAATTCTATGAGATCGTGTATGTGGTCGACGGCTTCACCCTGCATTCGGCGGGCGGGACGATCACCCTGCTCGTGGCGGGAGACCTCTTCTTCGTGAAGCCGGGGGAGGAGCACTCGTACATCAACGCCTATCAGACCAAGCTGTACAATCTGATATTCAGCGCGTCCGAGCTCGGGAATCTCCGGCGCGAGCTGGCGGCTCTGCCCGGCCTGGACGAAATGTTCTCGCCGACCTCCCCGCCCTCCGGCGACGGCGAGGCAAAGAACACGCGCCTCATCCACGTGCCGATGAACGAGCGGCGGAACATCGAATCGGCGCTGAGGGAAATGGCGGAGGAGCGCGAGGCGAGGAAGACCGGGTGGGAGATCGCCCTCCGGGTCCGGCTCGCGTCGTTTCTCCTGAAATACTCCCGCATGTACGCGGAGCAGTGGGACAGCCGGGTGATCTCGGCGGACGACTACTACGGCTACGTCTACAAGATCCTCTGCTTCGTGGACACGCATTACAGCGAAAACATCACGATGAACGACCTCTCCGCCGTGACGGGGCTCTCCCCGGACTACATGGCGCGTAAGTTCAAGAGCGCTCTGCACATGACGCCGTCGGAGTACGTGCGCAAGTTCCGGATCGCGCGGGCGATGGAGCTGCTCTGCACGACCGATCTGTCCGTCGCCGAGGTGGCCCGCCGCACCGGATTCTCCGACGTCTCCCTCTTCTCCCGCGTCTTCAAGCAGGCGGTCGGACTGCCTCCGGCGTCGTACCGGAAGAACGCCGTGGAGTAAGGATACGGGGGAAACGGTCGCTTTCTTGAAATGAAAGCCTGCGATGCGGAGCATCGCCGCAAAGAACTTTATTCTGGGGGAAAACAAGCCGTGTCCATTTCATGCAGCGGCCAATATCATGCGGCACAGGCTGCACGCAGTTTCATTCTTCATTCTGCATTCTTAATTCCATCAGGAAAGGACTCACACCATGGAAAAAATCTTTAAGGCCGGCGTCGTCGGTATGGGCGGCATCGGCAACACCCACGCGACCTGCATCCAGAACGATCCCCTCGCCGAGCTCGTCGCGGTCTGCGACCTCATCCCGCAGAAGGCGGACGCGGCGGCGGAGAAATTCGGCGTCCCGGCGTATTACAGCCTGAAGGACATGCTCGCGGCCCATCCGGAGATCGAAGTCGTGCACGTCACCACGTCCGGCTTTGAAAACGGCTCCTGGCACTATGTCCCCACGATGGAAGCCCTCGACGCGGGCCGTCACGTCCTCGTGGAAAAGCCGATCTCCAACCGCATCGACGAGGCGCGCGAGATGGTGGACTACGCGGCGAAGAAGGGGCTCTACCTCGGCTGCGACCTGAACCACTACTTCTCCGAGCCCGCGTTCCAGGCGGACCGGCTCATCGCGGACGGCGGCGTCGGCGAGCAGGTCTACTCGCTCACCAAGGTCGGCTTCAACGGCAGCGCGGTCAACGTGAACCCGGTCGACCGGAATTCCCGCTGGCAGATGCCCTACTCCCACGCGAAGGCCTTCCTGACGCATCCCTTCTCGGTCATGCGCCACTTCTCCGGCGACATCACCCACATCCAGGCCTTCATGGACAAGCCCGGCGCCAGACGTCAGAGCGAAGACCTGATGCTCTCGATCCAGTCCGTGCACGTGAAGTTCCAGAACGGCGCGGTCGGGTATCTTCTGTCCCAGCGCGGCGACGCGTGCTTCGGGCTGGGCGGCTGGTGGTCCTTCGAGCTCGCGGGCACGAAGGGGACCTTCTGCATCGAGAACTGCGTCGAGAAGCTCACCTACTGGCAGGCGGGCAAGGAACCCGTCGTGACGAACACGGGTGTGACGGACTTCGGCGCGACGTTCCCGATCCGCATCCACGCGTTCTACGAGGATCTCTCGAACAATGTACCGCTCGAACATCTGCGCGCATCCGGACGCGACGCGCTGGCGACGATGGAATACATTTTCGCGGCGATCGACTCGTACGAGTCGGGCGGGCAGATTGTGCGGCCGCACGCGCTGCCGGCGTACCACGGCGACCCGCGGATCATTCACTGAATTATCATTCAAAGCGAACGAAAACCGGAGCTCGAAGGGGCTCCGGTTTTCTTTTACGCGCCGCGGGGTCCGCGGAGACAAAGAGCGCGCGTCGAAGGTGCGCGCGGAGAAAGGACTCTGTCCTTTCATCCTTTTTGCGCGCTGACGCTTGCGGGGATGAATCGGCGAGGCCGATAGCTTTTTTCGCCTGCGCGGCTGGCGCACAAGAGGACCGGCCACGGCCCTCTTGTGAATCACCCCGGCCAGAGGCGCCGTTCCTCGCCTCTGGACTCCACCCCTGCCTCAGGTTCAACCTCCCTTCTGGTTGTGAAGCGTTATTCAATATCACATAACGCTTCTTCCTTTCAGGATTACAGGGAAATTCACCAAGTGAGTCAGCCGAAAGCGCATGCGATCCGCTCAACGCC
>JAFYBI010000340.1 GCA_017540285.1 Clostridia bacterium
CGGTCACCGCCGTGATGCCGTAGGAGACCAGCTCCACCAGGCCCCCCTCCGCGCCCGCGATCCGGTTGACCGCGTTGAACGCCGCGTCGATCGGGCCTTCACCGGGGGCGGCCTCCGTCACGACGCGGTTCTCCTCCGCGGAAACCTCCGTCCCCGGCTCCTTCACGATCAGGGACACCAGAGCCATCGCCCGGATGTGGTTCCCGGACTGGATCTGGAAGGTGTCGAGATAGTAGGTGCCCTCGCGCGAATCGAGGTATTCGCCCACGATGGCGCGGATGTCCTCGTCCGTCATGACAGCCTTCTTGTCGGCGATCTCCTTGAACCGCGCGAAGGCCGCGTCGATGCCCGCGCCGTCCAGCGAATACCCGAGCTGCGCGACCCGGTCGGCGAACGCGTGCCTGCCGCTGAGCTTGCCGAGAACGATGGTGTTCGCGGTGAGTCCGATCTCCTCGGGCTTCATGATCTCGTACGTGCCGCGCGCCGCCATGACGCCGTGCTGATGGATCCCCGCGGCGTGCGCGAAGGCGTTCTGTCCGACGACCGCCTTGTTCGGCGCGACGGCGATTCCGGAAACCGACGCCACCAGCCGCGAGGTCTCCGTGATCTCGCGCGGATCGATCCGGCAGGCCATCTCTTCGCCCGCCCGCCGCAAAACGTCCTTCCGCACCCGCATCGCCATCACGATCTCCTCCATGGCGGCGTTCCCGGCCCTCTCGCCGAGTCCGTTGACCGTGCATTCGATCTGATCCGCCCCGCATTCCGCCGCGGCCAGGGAATTGGCGACGGCGAGCCCGAGGTCGTTGTGGCAGTGGACGCTGAGCCGGTAGTCCCCGGGGACCTCGCGCCGCAGATCGCAGAGGATCCGGCGGAATTCGTCGGGGGTCGTGTAGCCGACCGTGTCGGGGATGTTGACGATCCCGGCGCCGTGCTCCACCGCCGCGCGCACCGCTTCGCAGAGGAAGGGAAAATCCGTGCGGGTCGCGTCCTCGGCGGAGAATTCGATCTCGTCGAACGCGGGGGAGCCGTCCTCACGCCGCAGGGCTTTTCCGTACGCCGCGCATTCCCGGATCCGGTCTAGCGCTTCTTCCCGGCTGATTTTCAGTTTATATTGAAGATGGATGTCACTCGTCGCGATGAAGATGTGCAGGCGGGACCGGGCCGCCTCTTTCAGCGAGGCAGCCGCCGCGTTCACGTCGTCCTTCAGCATCCGGGCGAGCGCGGAAACGGTCACACCGGGCAGTTCTCCGGCTCCGGAGGCCGCGGCGATCCCCGAGACCGCCTCGAAATCCCCGGGAGACGAGGCGGAAAAGCCCGCTTCGATCACATCGACGCCCGTTTTCGCGAGCCGCCGCGCGATATCCAGCTTCTGCCGCGGGCCGAAATGGACGCCGGGCGTCTGTTCTCCGTCCCGGAGGGTGGTGTCGTAAATCTGAATCCAGTGCATATTCGCCTCAACTGTCAGAAAATGAAAGGCCCCGCCTTGTCGGGCAGCTCCTTTCCGATTTATTTCTGCTTCTCTTTGCGGAACCGTCGGAAAAATCAGCGTTTTCTCAGTTCCGCGCCCCGCGTATTGCCTCCGTAATCCAAGACGGACGCGTACGCGTACCCGTACTCCTCCGCCATCCGCCGGACCGCCTCGCCCTGCCGCCAGCCGTGCTC
>JAFYBI010000341.1 GCA_017540285.1 Clostridia bacterium
ACCCCTTCGACGTGGCAACCTCTCCATGATTGGTGAGCACGATAGAAGCCGTGGGCAATGACGGATACGCTGTCAATCACATGGTCACCCATTCTCTGCCTGCGTTCTCCGGTTCGGAGAGATTCCCGGCGGAATAGACAATGTGCAGCGTTATCGTTTCCGCATCCGGAACCCGGTTTCATAACTGCTCGTTCTTCTTCCATGGAGCAAATGCAAAAAAGCCGCCGCATCCCTCCCGTCTCGGGAGAAAATGCGGCAGCCCTCATGACGTTCACAGCAGCGCGAGCGCGTCCGGAAACGGTTCGAGACTGCGCCGCAGGATCCCGTGCATCTGCGCGATGGCGACGCCGTAGTTGACGATCGGGACGCCGGCGGCCTCCGCCCGTTCGATTCGGGACTTCATTTCCCGCTCGTTCAGCATGCAGCCGCCGCAGTGGATCACGAGCTTCGCGTCCGGCACCTCCGGGAATTCCCCGCCCGAGGTGAAGCGGAAATCGGGGTTCTTTCCGGTGTAGGCGCGCACCCACGCGGGGATCTTCTCCGTGCCGATGTCGCCGCACTGCCGGTGATGCGAGCAGCCCTCCGAGACGAGCACGCGGTCGCCGTCTTCGAGCTTCGAGAGCGCCGCCGCGCCTTTCACGAGCGCCGCGAGGTCCCCCTTGTACCGCGCGAAGAGGATCGAGAACGACGTCAGCGTCACGTCCGCGGGGACGATCTTCGCGACGCGGCCGAACGCCTGCGAATCCGTGACGACCATCCTCGGCGGCTTCGCGAGAGATCCGAGCGTCCCGGCAAGCTCCGTGTCCCGGCAGCACACGGCGGCGCATCCCGCTTCGAGGATGTCCCGGATCGTCTGCTGCTGCGGCAGGATCAGCCTGCCCTTCGGCGCCGCCGCGTCGATCGGGATGACGAGGACGACGGTGTCCCCGGGCGTGAGCAGGTCCGCGATGACGTGCCGCTCTTCCCCGCCCGGCTTGGCGATCCGTGCAAGCGCGTCCTTCAGCTCGCGCACCCCCGCGCCGGTCTTCGCGCTGAGATACAGCACGCCGTCCGTGTCCGCGGGGACCTCGGCGAGCAGATCGCTCTTGTTCATCGCGACGAGGTGCGGGATCTTCCTCTCCTCGAGGAGGGCGAGGAGCGCGCGGTCTTCGCTGCCCATCCCCGCCGCCGCGTCGACCACCAGAACGGCGACGTCCGCCTCCGCGAGGATCCCGCGGGCTTTTTCGACCCGGAGCGCGCCGAGCGTCCCTTCGTCGTCAAGCCCCGGGGTGTCGATGATGACGACGGGACCGAGCGGCAAAAGCTCCATCGCCTTTTTCACGGGATCGGTGGTCGTCCCTCTGACGTCGGAGACCACCGCGAGATCCTGCCCCGTCACGGCGTTCACGACGCTCGACTTCCCGGCGTTGCGCATGCCGAAGAACCCGATGTGAAGCCGCTCCCCCGACGGGGTCTGATTCATGCCCGCGCCCATCTCAGTTGAACGCGGAGCCCGCGGAGGACGGGTCGAAGATGCGGTTTGCCTGCTCGGCGGTGAGCTCGATCCCGAAGACCGCCCGGTAGTACGCCAGCGTCTCGGCCGTGATGTCAAAGTCCTCGAACAGATCGGGATAGACCGTCTTGGCCATCCAGACGAGGGTGACGGGCGTGTCGACGCCGCAGGTATAGCTGCGGTACATGCCGAGGGGCATTTTGTTGATCTTGCCTTCCTTGACTGCCGCGACCTCGCTCCAGTCATAGCTGCCGACCGTATTGTTCAAGAGATCGGCGGGCTGGGCGGGGTTGAAGTTCGTGATGAGGATGCGGCCGGGGTTCCAGGCGTAGATCTGTTCCATCGAGACGGCGGTGGAGTTGTCGGTTTCCATCTCCTCGCCGACGTTCTTCGCCCCGACGGCGTCCGCCCACCACTGGCCGAAGAAGTGCTTCCCGGAGGTGGTGATCGTCGTGTCGTTGTACTGGAAGAGGAAGAACACACGCTCGCGCTCCGCGTCGGAGAGGTCCTTCACGCGCTCCTGCACGCGGTTGTAGATCGTGTCGGAATATGCCTTCACGGTCTCGTACCGGTCGTTGCCCGGGAAGATCTCCGAGAGGAGGCGGATCCAGTTGTTGAGGGTCTCGATCGCGTCGTAGTCCCATTTTCCTGCGGAGACGCCGACGGCCGGGATGCCCGCGTTCGCGAACTGCTCGCCCATCGACGGCGTGCCTCCGTAGAAGACGACGTCGGGCTCGAGCTTCATGAGCTCCTCAATGTTGACGGTCGTGCCGTCGATGAAGTCGGTCTTCGCGTCGAGGATCTCGGGATAGAGCTCGGACAGAAGGCTGTTCTTCGCGGCGGTCATCGAGGGGGCCGCCATGCCGACGATCTTCTCGGCGGAATCGAAGAACACGGCGAGGACCGAGGGCAGCGGGTAGATGTCGCAGACGACGATGCGGTTGATCTCGGACGGCAGGGTCACGGTGTTGCCGAAGTGGTCGGTCACGGTGACGGTGCCGGAGGACTGTTTCCCCGCTCCGGCGGAACAGGCCGCGAGGGAGAGGAGCACGGTCAGGGCGAGGAGGACGGAGAGGAGGCGTGTGAGGTGTTTCATGGGTGTTCCTTTCTGATCATTGTTTGCTGTGAGCGGCCGAGGCCGTTCTTTTCGAGAAAGCCGGACAGATCCGCCGCGAGATCGGGGATCTCCTCCCGCCATATCCTGCCGGAGAATCCTTCGTGCGGCAGGGAGACGAACCGGACGCCCGGCGGTACGATGGGACGGTAGAGCGGATCGGCGATCACCGTGTCCGCGCCGTCTAAGAGCGGGATGAGGTCGTCCTCGTCCGTCGCCTGCGGGACCCGCATCGCATCGAGCTCCGGGAAGCCGTCCGTCGCAGAGACCGCACGGGCCGGGATCCCGGTCTCGAGGGTCAGGGCATGCGCGAGCGACGCGGCGGTGACGCCCTCCCCGATCACGAGACATTTCGCGCCGGGATCGCAGACGGGCAGGATGCGGTCTTCCCCGTCTGCGGCGGACTGTCTCAGCGCGTCGAGGATCTCCCCGTTGAATGCCGGACCCGCGGGCGTGCCGACGACGAACGGGATCCCGAAGCGCTCCCGCAGGACCTTTGCCGCGCCGAGTCCGGACGAGGAGACGACGAGGTTCACGCGGGCCTTCGCCGAATCCGCGATCTCATCGAGCGTCGAGCCCATCGCCCACGAGGAGACGACGGAGACCCCCGCGCCTTCGAGGATCCTTTTCATCGTGCGCTCCGTGCCGGTGACGGAAAAATCGAGCGGCGTGAGGCCGAGCAGATTGACGGAGAGGCCGTCGGTCTTTTTCTCCGGTTCGCGGACCATTCTCCGGGCGAGAGCGGCAAACGCCTTCGACGCCCCGGCGGTGTAGGAATGCATGCCGTCCGTGTCGAAACCGAAGGCCGGGATGCCGCATGCCTCCTCGATCCGCCGCGCGACGGCCGGGAAATCGACGCCCGTCATCATGGGGATCGGCGTCCCGGCGATCGCGGCGAAGGCCGGGGAGAGATCGCGGACGGCGCGGACCGTGTCTTCGATCAGCTTTTCGTCGTCGCCGAGGATCGCCTCGGTCTCGGAGAGCGCGGAGATGAACACCAGCGAATCCGTGTCATACCAGCGGGGCTCGTCGTGCGTGTTGTAGGTCGAGTTGCAGCCGGACGCGTCGTGCATGACGGTCATCCCGCCGAGCTCGAAAAGCGCGGAGCAGACGCCGGAGGTGTCGCCCGCGTAGGTCGAGATGATCCTCGCGGTCTGTTTCAGAGACATGACGCACACCCCATTCCCTTGATCTGGATGAGCCGCCGCGCGTCCTTCGGGGTCCTCCACGCATCGCAGAGGAGCGCCGCCATCCCGCACACGGCATCATATCCGTATAAGCCGCCGTTTTCGACGATATTGACGAACGTATCGCTTCCGGTGAACCACGCGGCCTTCTGTCCGACGGCGAGGGTCTTTTCCGGGGTTTTCCGCGGCCGCACGCGCATGACGGGATCGACGGTCGGGGAGAGGAGCAGATCGGGCGCGGTCTTCTGCAGCGCGGCGAAGTCGCCCGTCTCTTCCCCGCTGACGCCGTCGAGGTAGACCCGCGTGACGCAGAAGCCGTGCGCGAGGAGCATCCGCGCGAGGGAGAGCGGCCGGGACGTCGCCGTATAATCGATCTCGACCGGCGCGTCCCCGATCTCCCGCTTCGCCTCGGCGAGTTTCTCTTCGCAGGCCCCGGCGAGGGAATCGAAATCCGGCTCCGGGATCCCGGCGGCACGGCAGAAGGCCGTCCAGCCCGCCCGGATCTCGTCGGTGTCGAAGGAGAGCGGCAGGTGGAGGTGCGGCATCCCGAAGCGCTCGGCGAGCAGCTTTCCGCCCGGGATCGCGGCAGGCTGATTCGTCAGGCACAGCGCGGCGCCCGCGAGAGCCTGATAGTCCGCGTAGCTTCGGCACCGCTGGATCTCGCACAGCTCCCAGCCGTTCTTTCTCAGATGCATGGGGAAATCGCCCGCGTCGTCCGTCATGAAGTCGTTGCCCGCGACGAGGACGGTCTTCTCCCGCTTCGGCGCGCCGTGCAGAAGGCTGTACAGCTGGCGGCGCATGAGCTGATCGGGCGTCAGGCCGGACTTGCGCATGATCGGATTCATGTAGCAGTCCGTGAAATCGACGTCCGGGAACCGCGCGCGGAGCGTTTTGTAGATATGACCGAGGTCCGCGCCTATGAAGTGATGGATGCAGCTCGTATAGACGAGGACCGCCGGGGGCTTCTGCGGCAGCTTTTCGAGGATGTCCGAGACGCCTTCGATCAGCGATTCCTCGAGATCGCCGTCCGTGACGTTGTTCTCGCGCACGGCGACGGTCGAGAAGCGGTCCGAGGCGCCCATTTCGGCGGCGGTCAGCACCACGCCGCGCAGACAGCCCTCGGCGCAGACGAAGATCTCGTGCGCCTCGGGGATGAGCATGCCGGTGTGCACGATGTTCCAGGTCCCGCGGGCGGGCGGAGAGAATTCGAGCCCCGGGGCAAACGGCGCGGGAGCCTTCGCGTCGGCGATCCGGATCTCCTTGATGGGAAGATCCCCGCCGAGCCGCCGGATCACAGCGTCCCTCCCGCCGCGCGCATCACGGCCTCGGCGAGCCGGCGGTATTCCCCGGCCATCCCGCTCTCCGGGAACGCCTCGATCACGGTCTTCCCCAGCTCTTCGGCCTCGAGGACCGTATCGGAGCGCGAGAGGGACCCGATCACCGCGGAATGGATGTCGCGGGCGAGCTCCTCGACCTTTTCGTCCTCGTTTTTGACATTGCGCCGGTTGAGGATCAGCCCGGCGAAATCCGCGTATCCGCGGTTCCGAAAGCCTTCGACCGCCACGGCGATGTTGGCCGCCGCGTGGATCGACATGTTTTCGCCGGAGGTGACGACGAAGACCTTTTCGGCGTAGCCCGGCCGCATGGGCATGGTGAACCCGCCGCACACCACGTCGCCGAGCACGTCGTAAAAGACGACGTCGGGCCGGTATTCCTCAAACGCGCCCTTTTCCGAGAGCTTTTCGAGCGCGGCGATGATGCCGCGTCCGGCGCAGCCCGTTCCCGGGGACGGACCGCCCGCCTCGCAGCAGACCGTGCCGCCGTACCCGATCCTCACCATATCGGCGAGGGCGAAGTCGTTTTTCCGCTCGCGCACGAGGTCGAGCACCGTTTTCATCGGCTCGGGACCTCTGAGAAGCGCCGTCGAGTCCGCCTTCGGGTCGCACCCGATCTGCATGACCCGGACGCCCCGGTCCGCGAGCGCCGCCGACAGATTGGAGACGGTCGTCGATTTTCCGATGCCGCCCTTGCCGTATACTGCGATTTTGATCATCTGGATTCCCCCGTCAGTCTGAGCGGCAGAATGCCCTTCTGTCCGCCTTCAAATTCCCGGATCGCCGCCTCCACCCCGAACGCGCGCCGGATGTTGTCCTCCGTCACGACCTCGTCGACCGGGCCGGACACCGTCTCGC
>JAFYBI010000030.1 GCA_017540285.1 Clostridia bacterium
AAGCGGGGCATGCTGTGGGCGGCGCAGGGCAGGCAGTACGCGATCGACCACGGACTCTCGTCCGCGCGGTACGAGAATTCCGCCAAGATGTACTGAGAGGGAGGAAGAGAATGGGAATCGGAAAGAGACCGGTCCGCATCGGCTTCGTCGGCGTCGGCGCGATCAGCGGCATCTACCTGAAGAACATCACCGAGACCTTCCGCGATATCGAGATCGTCGGCGTCTGCGACCTCATCCGCGAGCGCGCGGAAAACGCGGTGAAGAAATACAACATCCCGAAGCTGTACAACGATATGTACGAGCTCTTCGCCGACCCGGAAGTGGACATCGTGCTGAACATCACCCGCCCGTACGAGCATTACGGCGTCACGATGGCGGCGCTTCGCGCGGGAAAACACGTTTATTCGGAGAAGCCGCTGGCGGCAACGCTGGCGGAGGGCCGCGAGATCATGGCGCTGGCGAAGGAGAAGGGACTGATGGTTGGCGGTGCGCCGGACACGTTCCTCGGCGCGGGCATCCAGACCTGCAAGAAGCTTATTCAGGACGGCTTCATCGGCCGTCCGGTCGGCTGCGCGGGCTTCATGATCTGCCACGGCCACGAGACCTGGCACCCGGATCCGGAATTCTACTACAAGCACGGCGGCGGTCCGCTGTTCGACATGGGACCGTACTACCTCACCGCGCTCGTCAACCTCGTCGGCTGTGTGGAGTCCGTCTCCGCCATGACGAAGAAATCGTTCGATCAGCGTCTGATCACCTCCCAGCCGCACCGCGGCGAGATCGTCGACGTGGACGTCGACACGTATATCGCCGGTACGCTGCGTTTCGAGAACGGCGCGGTCGGCACGCTCTTCACGACCTTCGACGTCTACTACCCCGGTCAGGCGCGGCTTGAGGTCTACGGCACGGAGGGGACGCTGTTCGTCCCCGACCCGAACACCTTCGGCGGGCCGATCCGGCTCTTCCGTCCCGAGCAGGGCGAGGTCATGGACCTCCCGCTGGCGTTCGACTACAAGGAGAACAGCCGCGCGCTCGGCCTTGCCGACATGGCGGTCTCGCTCCGCACCGGCCGCCCCGCCCGCGCGTACAGCGATATGACGTTCCACGTGCTGGAGATCATGGAAGGACTGCTGACAAGCGGCAGGGAGCGCCGCGAGATCACCATCGGCTCCCGCTTCGCCCCCAAAGCACTCATGGCGCACGGCTGCATGCACGGTGTGCTGGATGAGTGAAGGAAAAACGCCCCCGCACGGACGCAAGTCCGCGCGGGGGATTTTTCCAAAGCGGATGCGGATATTCTTTTTTCTGAAAAAGTTAATACAAAACCCGGGGACGGCTCAGCCGTCCCCATTCGTGTTATTCTTCCGCGCCGTCGCCGATCAGGGCGGTGAGGGCGCTTTCGACGGTGGGTTCGCCGGCAGTCGCGGCGATGAAGCGGAGATCGTCGAAGATATGGAAGAGGAGCTGTCCGCCGTATTCCGCGACCCTTTCACCCAGCTCCGGCGCCGTGCCGTCCTTGAACCAGCATTTCTTGTCGATGAACGCGGAGAGACGCTTCTCGGAGCAGTCCGCCGGACCGCCGACGGTGCAGCGGGCGACGTCGCCGTCGACGACGAGGCGGTTCTTTCCGTCGGCACAGTTGATGAAGAGCGCGCTGGCTCCCCGACTCGCGACGTCTACCCTGTCGAGGCGGAAGAGGGCGTCGCCCCGAACGGACGTTCCGTCTTTCAGCGTCAGCGTGACCTCATGCCCCGCGGCGGCGCTGAATCCGTCCTGTGCGGGAGCGCCGGGACCGTAGACCGCGAGCCAGACCAGTCTGTCTTCACCCGGAGTGATGGCAAGATACGGGGTGTCGTAAGAACTTCCGTCCGCCTCTTCTTCCGTGCCCGTGACGTACGGCAGCTCCACGATCGACCATTCCCCGCCGTCAGAAGAGCTGTACTTCACGCCGATCTTTGCCCAGCGTCCCGCGTTCATCCCGATGAAGAACGTCATTGGGTCGCTCATCGCGGAGAGCAGATGATCTTTGTACTCGTTCACGCGCTCCAGCGCCTTGCGGATGTCTTTTTCTTCCTTGCTCATTGCCATGGTTCAGTTTCCTTTCTTGTCTATAAGTTTATAGTGGTTTTTCCATATGATCGTCCGGGGCCGCGGAAGAACGCGCACCGTGTTCATCTCCGTCATTCGCCGTCTTCGCCGCCGGGATCCTGATCCTCGTCCGTTTCCGCTCCCGGCCAGTCCAGTTCGTAGAAGTTTTCGGCGATGAACGGGATATCGGCGGTCTTTTCTCCGTTGACGGCGATGCGGCGGAACAGTTCGACCGTCTGTTCGAGGGAGATGTCGTCGACGGCGATGATCCGGTTTTCCTTTCCCTCATCCTCCCGGGAGAACGCGATCTCCAGATGATACCCCTCGTCACAGTGCTTGACCTGCATGAAGTTGACCTTGTCGTCGCCGACGAAATTCCGGAATTCGAGGACGAGGAACGAGTCCGAGTCGTCGAGTATGAGTCCGTTCAGGATCTCCTCGATCTCTCCGAACGCCTCTTCCGGCATGGGGCGGTCCGCCTCGATGACGTGAGACAGGTCTTCTTCGTCGTCTTTGGTGTTGACCGTGTTGCCGGTATCGCCGCCTTTGGAGTTATAGCTGTTCTCTTTATAGCAGTCTTCTGTATGGCCGTTCCGCGTTCTTCCGTACGTGACCCCGGTGGCGAACACTTCGAGGACGGATTCGATGAATGCGCGGTCGACCTTGACGGCTTCATCGAACGGATCGACGATCAGCCCGTCGAGGTTATTGTCCTTGATCTCGGTCAGGAGATTGAAGAACCACGTCTTTCCGATAAAACGGAACTCGCTTTCTTCTTTCGTCAGGATGATCAGATATTTGCCGCCGGAGTCGCCGTAGCGCAGGGGCTTCGGGGGGACGGAACCGCGTTTGACCGGGCAGGTAGCTCCCCGGCAATCCCCGATCCCGTCCAGAATAAGCCTGAGGATGCGGCCGTAGTTTTCGGGCGTTTCCGAAG
>JAFYBI010000342.1 GCA_017540285.1 Clostridia bacterium
AGGCAGTGTTGACATATATTATTCTATGTGCTATCATGAGATTGCGGGAGGAGGAACACCCATGAAAAGCTATTCCTCGCGGGAAGTCATTCAGATGCTCAAGCAGACGGATGGGTCCTCGACCGCGTGCGCGGAAGCCACCATCAATTCAAGCATCCCATCAAAAAAGGGACCGTGACGATCAAAGCGCCGTGCGGCGACATCCCGCCGACAACGCTGAAAAGCATTAAAAAGCAGTCCGGGCTGAAATTCAAATGATTTCCGTCCATCCCCTTCCGTCGGAAAAGGAGGCACATGATGAAAAGACCTGACCGTTATATCTATCCCGCCGTATTCACCTACGACCCCGATCACGAGATCGCCGTCACCTTCCCGGATCTGGATGTCGCCACGCAGGGATCCAGCGACGAGGACGCGCTGTTTTCCGCCCGCGAATGCCTCGAACTCGTCATGTTCGGACTGGAGGAGGACGGCGAACCGATCCCCGCGCCTACGCCCCTGAAGGACGTGAAGCTGGAAGAGAACGAACGCGCGCTTCTCATCGACGTCTATATGCCCTCCGTGCGGATGTCCGGCGTCAACAAATCCGTCAGCCGCACCGTCACCCTCCCCGCATGGCTGAATGCCGCCGCCCTCGAGCGCAACATCAACTTCTCACAGGTCCTGCAGGAAGCGCTGAAAAAGCAGATCAAAGCGCACCCGTAAAGGAAACCTCCGATCTTCAAAGACAAACGGCTGTGCGGCGATACCTGAGCAGTGTATCGCTTCGCAGCCGTTTCTTTTGGGAAGCCCCTCCGGCCGGCGGACCTCCGCCGCATGGCTTTCCTCCTTCCCGCCCTTCGCTTTTCATGTATTTTCTTTCATAAATTGCAAGTCACCCGTTGACTTCCTGCACAAAACGTGCTATAATATCCGCACAAATCCCACTTTCTGAATCGTTAAAGGTGTAAAAATGCAGGAAAATGAAACCAGGCCGGCGAGCGAACGCCCCATGATCGACCGCGAAATGGTCACCCGGCAGCACGATACAAAGATCGCATACGACGAAAACAGCCACCTGATCGAGCAGGCGTCCTACCGCTACTCCCTGCAGGAGCGCTCCACCCCGAACCTCTACCGCGCGCTCTTCGACTACCAGTCCGTCCCGAAGGTCTCCTTCAACCACCGCTTCGTGCCGATCAACATGCCCGAGGAGATCTGGATCACCGACACGACCTTCCGCGACGGGCAGCAGTCCCAGGCGCCGTTCACGGTCGGGCAGATCGTCGACCTGTACAAGATGCTCCACCGCCTCGGCGGGCCGAAGGGCATGATCCGGCAGTCGGAGTTTTTCGTGTACTCCGAAAAGGACCGCGCCGCCCTCGCCGCCTGCCAGGACCTCGGCTACGAATTCCCGGAGATCACGACGTGGATCCGCGCGGCAACGAAGGACTTCGAGCTCGTGAAATCCCTCGGCGTGCGCGAGACCGGCATCCTCGTGTCCTGCTCGGACTATCACATCTACAACAAGATGGGCCTGACCCGCAAATCCGCCCTCGACAAGTACCTCGGCGTGGTGAAGGAGGTCCTCGCCCTCGGCATCTCGCCGCGCTGCCACTTCGAGGACATCACCCGCGCGGACTTTTACGGCTTCGTCGTCCCGTTTGCGGAGGCGCTGCAGGCCCTCTCCGACGAGAGCGGCATCCCGATCAAGATCCGGGCGTGCGACACGATGGGCTACGGCGTGAGCTACGCGGGCGCGGCGCTTCCCCGCTCGGTCCCCGGCATCATCTACGGTCTGAACCACTACGCGGGCATCCCGTCGTCGATGCTCGAATGGCACGGGCACAACGATTTCTATAAATCCGTGACGAACAGCTCGACGGCGTGGCTCTACGGCTGCTCCTCGGTCAACTGCGCCCTGCTCGGGATCGGCGAGCGCTGCGGCAACACGCCCCTTGAGGCGATGGTCATGGAATACGCCTCGCTGCGCGGCACGACGGACGGCATGGACACGACGGTCATCACGGAGATCGCCTCGTATTTCGAGCGCGAGATCGGATGCGAGATCCCCCCGCGGACGCCGTTCGTGGGCCGGGACTTCAACATCACCCGCGCGGGCATCCACGCCGACGGCCTGATGAAGGACGAGGAGATCTACAACATCTTCAACACGGAAAAGCTCCTGAACCGCCCGGCGCAGGTGGCGATCAGCGCGACGAGCGGCACGGCGGGCATCGCGCACTGGCTGAAGCACCGCTGCCCGGACGACGGCGCGGACCGGTACGACAAGCACTCCGACGTCGTGAAGCGCATGAAGGAGCTCATCGACGCGGAATACGCCTCCGGAAGAACGACGACGATGAGCGACAGGGAACTGGTGAAGATCTACCGGGAAGCGGTCGGAAAACAGGGTTGAGGATTCAAGATCCGGATTTAAAGAAAGAGGTGCGGCATGCGAATCAAGTGGTTTGCGGTTCTCGAAACCGCCTTGCAGATTTTGATCGTGGTTCTGTGTTTTGTCTACGGTTGGGCAAGTCTGAAAAACAACGTAAACTACGAATTGTGGACAACGCCGACGTTTTCTGGCGGCGCGGTGTTCTGGATGCCGAATGAGACCGCCATGGCTCTCGTCGGGATCTGCGCCGCGCTGGCAAGCGTCCTCTCGTGGACAAAGGCGGAGATTTTCACGGCGCTGCCCGTTTTGTGCGAGACCGCTATCTTTTTGCGGATGTGGTTCGAGATTGCAAAGGACTCCTATGCGTCGGGAACGGGATATCTCGATGGGAATATGCTCCCTTTGGGCATCGCGCATTGCTGTCTCGCGGTTCTGACCCTGCTGATCACCGTCGTTGGGGCCGCCGCCGTCATGAAGAAGAGAAAAAATGGCGGGAAGCCCGATGCGGTTCCGGAAAGCGAATAAAAGCAGTTGCCGCTTTTGCATCATAAAAAGGCCGTGTGTCTGCATCGTTCATGCAGCGCACGGCCTCGTTGTTGACTTCTTCATTCCGCATCCTGAATTCTCACCGTTTGCCCCCAGCCGCACCTTCCGTCCGCGTCGCGCACCTCGACCCGCACGAAGGTCTCGCGGCCGGTGAGCGGAAAAGCGGCGTCCGTGAGATTCTCCCCGACGTCCGAACGGTGCCCGGTCCACGCGGTGTCGGTGAAATACGTCACCATCGCGACGCGGTCCTCGGCCGGGCAGCGCACCCGCACGCAGTTCGCCGCGCCGTCGAGCGTCACCGCCATCCGCGGGCCCTCGGTGGAATAGAAGTCCCCCGCCCGGATCGCCGCGAGGATCGCCTCCCGCGTGCATGCCTCCGCGCGGACCCAGACATAAGCCCGGCAGGCGTCGCGGCGGTACCAGTGCGTGTCGTCCACCGCCGCCGTCTTCCACACCGCGCCCCGCGACGCGAGCAGATCGACGATCTCGCCGGAATACGGGCGGCAGTTGGCCGGGAGATCGGAGACGGAATTGAAGATCTCCGTAAAATCCGCCAGGCCGTCGAGCGGCAGGAGCTGATCGAGGGTATTCATCGACCAGGCCGGATGCGCGAGGTCCGCGAGCCCGCCCGCCGCATGGATCTTTTCGATCGCGCCCCGTGCGCCGTCCTCGCGGGTGACGAGGGGGTCCCGCTCGCAGCCGATCGCCACGACGTGATAGATCCCCTCCTGCACGCGGCGTCCGAAGTCGTATTCGCATCCCGCGAAAAGGAGCATGCCGTTGTCCGACACGGCGTTTTCCGAGAGCTTCCAGTGATCCGTCAGCGCGAGAAAATCATAGCCGTGCGCCCGGTACAGCGCGATGCAGTCGTCGGGGGACAGCCGTCCGTCCGAGCGGGTCGTATGCGTGTGGAGATTTCCCTTCCACCATTTGCAGCCGTGTTCGTCCGTATACATTCCGTTATTTCCCCATCTTCCGTTTGATTGCCGCGATGCCGTCGGCGATCCGGCGGCGGAAAACGAAGGCGGCGATGATCCCCGCGGCGACGAAGAGGAAGAAGATCACCTCGCCCCACGGCCGCTCTGCCGCCCATTCCAGCCCCGCGAGCTTGCATCCCGCGTAAAGAAAGCACATGACGGCGAACGCCAGCGCATACGGCCAGATTCGCCATGCTCCCGCCCGATCCTCGACCGGCGGTCTTTTTTCCGGTTCTCTGTCTGCCATGATCCCGTCCTCCTGTTTTCGGCTGTTCGGTTCCGATCGTCTGTTCCATTGTACCACAGAAATGTGAACGACCGGTGAATATTTCAGAGAAAAAACGAAATCGCCGCCTTGCAATCCGCGCGGGACTGTGATACAATAGGAGCAGCGGAACGCCAATACACGATCATCGGAGGGACAGCATGAAAAATCAAAAGCTCTGCGGCATCCTGCCCGCGCTCCTGACGGCCTTCACGGACGACGGCATCGACTGCGCGAAGGTGGCGCGGCACACGAAATACCTCGCGGACGCGGGCGTGCACGGTCTGTACGTCGGCGGCTCGACCGGGGAGATGATCCTCATGTCGGAGGACGAGCGCAAGACCCTGCTCGAAACGGTCATCGAGAGCGTGGGGGACCGTCTGACCGTCATCGCCCACGTGGGAACGACGTCGACCCGCGGTGCGCTGGAGCTGGCGCGGCACGCGGAAAAGGCGGGCGCCCACGCGCTCTCGTCGGTGACGCCGCTTTACTACCGGTACAGCTTCCGCGAGGTGAAGCACTATTACGAGCGGCTGGCGGGGGAGACCGTGCTTCCGGTCATCATCTACAACATCCCGGTTCTGACAGGCACGACGCTCTCGACGGATCAGCTCGCCGAGATCCTCTCGATCCCGAACGTCGGCGGGATGAAGTTCACCTCGTCGGACTTCTTCCAGCTCGAGCGGATCCGCGCGATGTTCCCGGACAAGGTTTTCTACAACGGATCGGACGAAATGCTCTGTTCGGGGCTGGCTGCCGGCGCGGACGGCGGGATCGGATCGACGTACAACTTCATGCCGAAGACGATCCTTTCGATCTACCGGGCGTTCCGCGCGAACGATCCGGCGACGGCGCTGAAATACCAGGCGAAGGCGAACGAAGCGATCGCGACGGTATTGAAATACGGCGTGATGCCTTCGGCGAAGATGATCCTCAAGCTGAAGGGGATGGATCACGGCGAATGCCGCGAGCCGTTCATGCCGCTCGGGGAAGAGGCGATCGAGGCGCTGAAAGCCCTGGAAGTAGAGTAGCGGGGAGCCGCGGGCCGGGCGGTGCCCGTGCGGGGAGCCCCCGCGGGCAAATGACGAACTCGCCTGCGCCGGGCGGTGCCCGGGGACAGGAGACGGGCGCACTTCGCACGCCCGTTCACCAATACAGAAAGTGCGTACCTGAACAAGGTACGCATTTCTTTTTTCTGCGCAGCCGCGCATGCTGAACGAACGATAACAGAGCGAACGGTGCGCACTTCCTATCTTGGTGAATCCGCTTGCATTCCGCAGGAGAGTATGCTATAATAAACCCGTCAGATTTCTTTCCCGGAGGCACCGATGGACTCGAAAACGGGCGTGAGCCGGCTGCTGCATACCCTGGTCCCCTTCATGGTCATGGCGGCCATGCAGAAGGGGATCCTTCTCCTCTGCGCCTCGACCCCGATCGCGGGCACCGACGCGGCTTCCCTCGTCGCGTTCCTCCCGGCGGCGGCTGTCGCGGCGGCTCTGTTCCGCGTCCGGACCTATACCCAGCCCCCGCCCGAGGAAGAGACCGTCGGCCCCCTCGTCCCGCGCCCTCTCTTCGTCTGCCTCCTTCACGGCGCGGCGGCAACGGCGGCGATGATCGCCGTCATGTTCGCGGTCTCCGCCCTGACGCAGGGCCAGGCGACGCCGTACGACCTCCCCGCGCCCTCCGACAGCCGCATCACCGCGCTCACCGTCCTCTCCCTCTGCCTGATCCACCCGGTCATCGAGGAATGGCTGTTCCGCGGCGCGTTTTACGGAGAGCTGCGCCGGATGAGCCCGATCTTCGCCGTCCTCGCGCAGGCGGTCATGTTCGCGATCGTGCACAATACGGTCGACGGCATGATCTACGCGCTCGCGGCGGGCGTGATCATCGGCATCCTCGCCGAACGTTCCGGGCGTCTGTGGCCCCCGATCGCCGCGCACATCCTCATCAACGCGCGCTCCCTCGTCTGCCTCACCCTCCTCTCGCATGCCCCCGCCGCCCGCCGCATCCTCGACGCAGTGCTGCTGCTCGCCGGGATCGCTGCGTTCGCGGCGTCGTTCCTCCTGAAGGAAAAGGGGGACGCCGCGGATGACGAATCGTAACAGAAAGCGAGGAGCCCCCATGACCAATCCTCCCTCCCGCAGCGAACAAATCGAATCCCTCCTCGCGCCCTACTTCACCTGCACCCTCCCCGAGGGCGGGGCGCGGGACGCTTTTTTCATGACCGCGGCGCTGGCTCTCGCCGAGTTCGCGGCGTCGGCGGGCGAGGTCCCGGTCGGCTGCGTGATCGCGCGGGGCGGGACCCTCATCGCCGGGGAATGCAACGCGCGGGAAAGCCTCAAAAATCCCCTCTGGCACGCGGAGGCGGCGGCGATCGAGAAGGCGTCCGCGATCCTCGGCGGCTGGCGGCTCACGGGCTGCACCCTGTACGTGACGCTCGAGCCCTGCCCGATGTGCGCGGGCGCGATCTGGAACGCCCGGGTCCCCCGCGTGGTGATCGGGACGAAGGATCCCCGCGCCGGCGCGATGGGGTCGGTTCTGAACCTCGCGGGCTACCCCCTCAACCACCGCCCCGCCGTCACCTTCGGCGTCAGGGAGCGCGACTGCGCCCAAACGCTGAGGACGTTCTTTGCGGAACGGAGAGAAAAAGGACGGGCGGCGACGCCGGAATGATCCGACCGAGCCGTCCGTTTCCACAACAAACCGAAGGGCGGCGCGAAGGATCCCGCCCTTTTGCACGATCGGAGGTCCCCATGTCCACCCTCTATCTTTCCGACCTCGACGGGACGCTATTGCAGCCGGACGCGACGCTCTCCCCGGACGACGCCCGGCGCATCAACGCCCTCACCGCCGCGGGCGTGCGCATATCGTTCGCCACCGCCCGGACCGTACGCTCCGCCGCGGCGATCCTCTCGGCCATCGACTTTTCCAATCCCGGCTGCGCGCCCGTCGCCCTCATGAACGGCACCATGCTCCGCGATATGGCCCGCGGGGTCTACGTCGCCGTCGAGCGGTTCTCCCCGGACGCCGCCCGCGCGGTCCTCGACTGCCTGACGCGCTTCGGCGAGCCGTTCGTCTACGTGTACGATCCCGCCGCCCCCGTCCTCGGCGACCCGCTCACGACATGGTACCGCGAGCTGGCGAACGACGCCATGCGCCGGTTCCGGGACGAGCGGATCGGGCGCTGGGGCAAGCCGTTCTTCCGCTTCCGCCGGGCCGGCGAGCTCCCGGGCAGCACGGTCTATTTCTGTCAGCTGGACGCGGAGGATCCGATCCGCCGGGCAGACGCGGCCCTCGAGGGGATCCCCGGCATCCGCCGCACATTCTACCCCGACGCCTACGAGCCGGGGCTCTGGTATCTCGAGGTCTTCCCGGAGACGGCGTCGAAGCGGCATGCCGTGGACTTTCTGCGGGCCCACACCGGATGCGGGCGCGTCGTCGCGTTCGGGGACAACCGCAACGACCTTCCCATGTTCGAGGCCGCCGACGTCGCCGTCGCCGTGACCAACGCCCCGGAGGAGGTGCGGCTCGCGGCGGACG
>JAFYBI010000343.1 GCA_017540285.1 Clostridia bacterium
AGCGCCTGCGGTGTCGGGGAGTCGCCTGCGATATAGTCGTGAAAGAGGAGGATATCCCCGTTCCCGGCGTTCTCGAGGACCTTCTTCACGATGACGTCGACCGGCGTATGGGCCCAGTCGCGGGTATCGACCGACCAGCAGACGAGGGTGTAATCCCGTTCATGCGCTGCCTTCACAAGCGCATCGCCGTAACATCCGCCCGGCGGACGCAAAAGGTGCGGCCGGTATTCGAAGTTCTCCCAGATCGCGCGTTCGCATCGGTCGATCTCACTGCATACCGACGGATAATCCGCCTTTTTCAAATCGACATGTGAATACGAATGGTTTCCGAGCTCATGTCCTTCCCGCGCCTCTCTCTCGACGATCTCCGGATACCATTCCGCATTCTCGCCGACGAGAAAGAAGGTTGCCTTCACATGATATTCCCGCAGGATGTCGAGGATCTCGTCGGTGCGGGTCGGATGCGGCCCGTCGTCGAAGGTCAGAGCGATCTTCTGCTCCCGCACGGCGCAGGAGTAGATCACGTCCGACGCGCCTGCCCGGTTGCCGAAGAACCATACGGCCGCGAGGACGGAGAACAGGACGCTCAGCGCTTTCCGCACAGCTCGTCGAGGGTGCCGAAGCGGTACCCCATCTCCTTCCACTGACGGATCAGCTCGGGCAGGATCTCCGCGTTCGTCGCAGACGTCGGATGGAGAAGGATCACCTCGCCGTTGTGCGTCCCCGAAATCACTTTTTCAATCGCAGCGGCGGGATCGGGCTGGCGGTCGTTGTCCCAGTCGGCATAGGCGTAGCTCCAGAGGACCGTGTCATATCCCATGCCGGCGGCCCAATCGAGATTATCCCGGCTGAACCGTCCCTCCGGCGGGCGGTAGTATTTCGCGATCTCCTCGCCGGTGAGCGTCCGATAGGCGTCCTCCATCGAACGGAGCTCCGCCTCGAATTCCGCCTGCGTCTTTTTCGTCATATCCGGATGCTTCGCCGTGTGGTTGCAGACGAGATGTCCTTCGTCCCGCATCCGCTGCACAAGCGCGGGATTGCGCGTCACCAGATTCTCGAGGATGAAGAAGGCGCCGGGTACGTTCTCCGCTTTCAGCGCATCGAGGATCCTTTCAACATTCCCGTTTTCATAGCCGGCGTCGAAGGTCAGGTAAATCACACGCTCGTCCTCGCCGAGGTAATGTCCGCCGTGCTCGGTCAGCCATGCCATTTCCGTCGGCGCGGACGGACGCTTCCCGTCTTGTTCATGCACGCAGTACCAGCTCATCCCGTCGGATACGCAGGCAACGGCTTCCCGTCCGCACCATGCGTGTGCCGTTCCTTTGCCCCGATGCCCGCGCTCTTCTCCCCTCGGCGTCCGTCGTCCCCTCTTCGGCGTGATGTCCTCGCATTCCGGCTCCGTCTCCGCATTTTCCGGTCTGATCCGATCCCTGATCCTGTCCGCGACGGCCCCGAGTCCTCCCGACTGCGCGATGCACGTGACGGCAAACGCGGCGGCCAGCGCCATTCTCATGAATTTCATCGTGAATGTCTCCTTTCCCGTTGTTCGTCTGTATTCTGCCCGTCCTTCGCCGCTGCGATTCCGGAAACTTCTGTTATCCGCGGCGCCGAAATCTCCGTCCGGTATTCCTTGGCAAAATTTCATGGCGGCATGCGGCGGAATTTGTATAGGATGCATATTGCAAACCGGACGCCGGAGATGTATAATTATGTCATTAAATTTCATATTTATAACAGGGGATTCATCATGGCAAAAGAAATCAAGAAAATCGTTCTCGCGTACTCCGGCGGACTCGACACTTCCGTCATCATTCCGTGGCTGAAGGAGAACTATCCGGGCTGCGAGATCATCGCGGTCTCCGGCAACGTCGGCCAGGGAACGGAGCTCGACGGTCTTGAGGAAAAAGCGCTGAAGACCGGCGCTTCGAAGCTCTATATCGAAGATCTGCGCAAGGAATATGTGGAAGAGTATATCTGGCCCTGCCTCAAGGCCGACGCCAAGTACGAGGAATACCTCCTCGGGACTTCCCACGCGCGTCCCTGCATCGCCAAGCGCCTCGTCGAGATCGCTAAGAAGGAAGGCGCCGACGCCATCTGCCACGGCTGCACGGGCAAGGGCAATGACCAGGTGCGGTTTGAGCTGACGATCAAGGCGTTTGCCCCCGATATGCAGATCATCGCGCCGTGGAGGATCTGGAACATCAAGTCCCGCGACGAAGAGATCGACTACGCGGAA
>JAFYBI010000344.1 GCA_017540285.1 Clostridia bacterium
CGACGTGGACACCGCGATCGTCACCCTGACCTTTGAAAACGGCGCGCTCGGCGTGATCGACAACAGCCGCCGCGCAGCCTACGGATACGACCAGCGGGTCGAGGTCTTCGGCTCCCTCGGCATGGCGGCGGACGAGAACGACGGCGATTCCACCGTCAAGGTGTCCACCGCCGCTGGCGTGGTGGGCGAAAAGCCCCAGTTCTTCTTCCTGGAGCGCTACATGGCCTCCTTCACCGAGGAGATGCGCCAGTTCATCCGCGCGATCCGCGAGGACGGCGAGGTCCCGGTAGGCATCCACGCGGGCTACATGAGCGTCGTGCTCGCCAAGGCGGCGAAGAAGTCCCTCGACGAGCACCGCCCGGTGAAGATCAGCGAGATCTGCGAGGCGTGACGATGGAAGAAAAGATCATCAAAGCGCGCGGGGAGCATCCCTTCGGCCTGAAGTGGCTCGCCCGCATGGACGGGGCGCACGCCGACATGCTCATGGACTTCGGCGTGTACCGCATGAAGAAGGGCGACGTCTGGGAAGAGGACGCGAAGCTTGAGAAGGCCGCGCTCCTCGTGTACGGGGAAGTGAAGTTCGAGTGGGACGGCAGGGAGCACACCGAATCCCGCGCCAATTGCTTCGACGTGCCGCCGACGGCGATCCACGCGGACCTCGCAACCCGGGTGAAGATCACCTGCCTCTCCGACGAGGCCGAGCTCAACATCCTCCGCACGGACAACGAGCGCGCGTTCGGCGCGAAGCTCTACCTGCCCGCCGACACCCCGGACGAGTTCCGCGGCGCGGGCCTGATGCGCGAAACGAGCACCCGCATCGTGCGCACGATCTTCGACTATGCGAACGCGCCGTACGCCAACCTCGTGCTCGGCGAGGTCATCGGCTTCCCGGGCAAGTGGAGCAGCTATCCGCCCCACCATCACCCCCAGCCGGAGATCTACTACTACAAGACCAATCCGTCGAACGGCTTCGGCTACGGCGAGCTCGGCGACGACGTCGTGAAGGTGCAGAACAACGACACCGTCTTCATCGCGCCGGGCCTGACGCATCCCCACTGCACCGCGCCGGGGTACGCCCTCTGGTATCTCTGGGCGATCCGCCACCTCGACGGATGCCCGTACAAGCAGCCCGACTATCCCGTGTTCCTCGGGGAGCACCTCTGGGTCATGGAGCCGGACAGCGCATACTGGGGAGACCGCAAATGAGTGCGCCGCGCGGCGTGCCGAACGAATATCAAGGAGGTTTTTGACATGGAAACCATTCGTCTGACCATGGCGCAGGCGCTGGTCCGCTTCCTCGACGCGCAGATCGTGGAGCTGGACGGGATCGAGACCCGGTTTGTGAACAACATGTTCGGCGTATTCGGCCACGGATGCGTCGTCGGCGTCGGCCAGGCCCTGCAGGAGGGCGGCCATTCCAGCCGCTTCCTCCAGGGCAAGAACGAGCAGAACATGGCGCTCGCGGCAATGGCTTTCGCCAAGCAGAAGAACCGGCAGGAGATCATCCCCTGCGTGTCCTCGATCGGGCCGGGCGCGATGAACATGGTGACGGCGGCGGGCTGCGCGACGGCCAACCGCATCCCGCTCCTGCTCCTGCCCGGCGACACCTTCGCGTGCCGTCAGCCGGACCCGGTCCTGCAGCAGGCGGAGTTCTTCTCCTCCTTCGGCCAGACCGTGACCGACGCCTTCCGCGGGGTCTGCCACTACTTTGACCGCATCGAGCGGCCCGAACAGCTCATGACCGCCGCGATCCACGCCATGCGCGTGCTCACCGATCCGGCGGATACCGGCGCGGTCTGCCTCGCGATGCCGCAGGACGTGGAGGGCGAAGCGTACGACTATCCCGTCTCCTTCCTGCGCCGCCGCGTGTGGCATCTCGACCGCCGCGAACCGACCGACGCGCAGACCGAACGCGCCGCGGCCATCATCCGCGAAGCGAAGAAGCCCCTCCTCATCTGCGGGGGCGGCGTGCGGTATTCCGAGGCCGGCGACGCGCTTCTGGAATTCTGCGGGACGACGGGCATTCCGTTTGCCGAGACGCAGGCGGGGAAGGGCACCCTTCCGTGGGATCACCCGCTGAACCTCGGCGGCATCGGCGTCACCGGCACGCAGTCCGCCAACCGGATCGCGCGGGACGCGGACGTCGTGATCGCCGTCGGGACGCGCCTGTCCGACTTTACGACGAGCTCGAAGTGGCTCTTTTCGGAGACCTGCAAGGTCGTCGCGCTGAACATCTGCCCCTTCGACGCCGTGAAGATGGACGCCGAACCGATCCTCTGCGACGCGCTGGAAGGTCTCTGCGCGCTGACGGCCGCCCTCCGCGGGTACCGCTGCCCGAACGGCGAGGCGGTACGGAAGGAGCGCGCGGAATGGCTCGCGATCGCGGACGGCTGGTACAACAAAAAAGATCCCCGCGGCCTGACGCAGACCCGCGCTCTCGGCATCATCAATTCCTTCATGCAGAAGCGCGACATCGCCGTGGGCAGCGCGGGCAGCCTGCCGGGCGACATGCAGCGTCTGTTCCGGCCCGGTGACCGCGACACCTATCACATGGAATACGGCTTCTCGAACATGGGCTATGAGACCAACGGCGCGCTCGGCGTCAAGCTGGCCTGCCCGGACCGGGAGGTCTACACCTTCTTCGGCGACGGCACGTATCTCATGGCGCATTCCGAGCTCGTGACCTGCCTGCAGGAAGGGCTCCGCGTCCACTTCTGCCTCTTCGACAACTCCGGCTGGGGCTGCATCGAAAACCTGCAGAACAACCAGGGCAGTGAGACCTTCGGGACCGAATTCCGCTTCCGCGATCCGGCCTCGGGCGAGCTCGACGGGCCGATCATGCCGCTCGACTTCGCGAAGAGCGCCGAGGGCTACGGGCTGAAGACCTATTCGATCCGCACCGAGGAAGAACTCACCGCGGCGCTCGAGGACGCCCTGACGCAGGACCGTCCCGTGCTCTACGACATCAAGGTCCTCCCCGGCACGATGACGCCCGGCTACGAGAGCTGGTGGCGCGTCGGCGTCGCGGAGGTTTCGGCCATGCCGAAGGTGCAGGCGGCGTACGGATCGCTGACCGAGCACGTGAAGGAAACCCGGAAATTCTGAGTAAGGAGATTTGATAGCATGCTTGATCCGAAAAAAGTGAAGCTCGCCATCGCCCCGATCGGGTGGACGAACGACGACATGCCCGATCTCGGCGGGGAAAACACCTTTGAGCAGTGCGTGAGCGAAATGGCGCTCGCCGGGTTCAAGGGGAGCGAGATCGGCAACAAATATCCGAAGGACACGGCCGTTCTGAAGCACAAGCTCGACGTGCGCGGCCTCACGATCTGCAACGCGTGGTTCTCGACGCTCTTCACGTCCGAGCCCTATGAGGTGACGGTGAAGAACTTCATCGCGCACCGCGACCGCCTGCACGCGCTCGGCGCCAAGGTCATCGGCGCGTCGGAGCAGGGCGACTCCATCCAGGGGAAGGACGTCAGCATCTTCGGCGCCTCCAAGCCCCGCTGGACCGACGCGCAGTGGGATCTCATCGCCCGCGGCTACAACGAGCTCGGCGCGCTGGCAAAAGAGGTCGGGATGACCTTGACGATGCACCACCACATGGGCACGGGCGTGCAGACGGCGGAGGAGATCGACCGCTTCATGGACGCCGTCGACCCGGAGAAGGTCTTCCTGCTCTTCGACAGCGGGCACCTGACCTTCGCGGGCATCGATCCGCTGCCGATTTTGAAGAAGTACATCGGCCGCATCCGCCACATCCACCTCAAGGACGTCCGCCTCCCGATCCGGGAACGGGCGATGCGCGAGGGCTGGAGCTTCCTCACCGCGGTGCGGCAGGGCGTGTTCACCGTGCCGGGCGACGGGGACGTGGACTTCGGGCCCATCTTCGACGTCATCGAGGAGAGCGGGTACGAGGGCTGGGTCGTCGTCGAGGCGGAGCAGGATCCCGCCGTCGCGAATCCGTTTGAGTACGCGCAGATGGCGCGCGCCTACATCCGGGAGAAGACCGGGCTGTAACCGGACAAAAACGGGTCGGAAGGAAGAATCCGGCCCGTTTTGTACGGAAATCGTTGCAATCCGCCCGGGTTTGTGCTACAATAGCATCGGTAAAAACGAACGGATCCGAAACGGATCCCGCAGCAAGCGAAAGGAGAGCTTTCCATGAAAAAAGCCATTTTGATCTTTCTCGCGCTGACCGTATGCCTCTGCCTTGTCAGCGCATGCGGCAAGACGGCCGAACCCGCGCCCGCCTCTTCCGGGACCCCGGCGGATGCCGAACCCGCGGAGGAGACCCCGGCTGAGGAGCCTCAGGAGGGGGTGCCCGCCGAAGAGACTCCCGTCGATGAGCCCCCGGCTGAGGAGCCCGTCGAAGAGCCCACGCCCGCGGAAGAACCCGCGCCGGATGAACCGGAGGCTCCGGCGGAAGAAGTGCCTGCATCTGCCACCGGCTTCGAGGGCGTTGCGCTGCCCGCGGACGGCGTCATCCATACCGCGGCGGAGCTCGGCAAGGTCCTCACGGACGGCGACGCCGCCGGAAGCTACAAGGTCGACGCCGCACAGCTCGACATGACCGGGATCCGCTACGGCTCGCTCGGCCGCGAAGACGCCCCCTTCACCGGGACCTTCGACTTCGGCGGATGCACGCTGAAGGGCCTGTATCAGCCCCTGTTCCTCTACACCTCCGGCGCACAGATCGCCAACCTGAAGATCGCCGACACGAAAATCGTGAACGACGACGAGATCCCCGAGGACATGATCCGCTGGGGCCTGGTCGTCTCCGACGCGACGGACACCAAGATCAGCGACGTCGACGTGGCGGATACGGTCGATCTGAACGTCTGCATCTGGTCGAGCGACGCGTGCGTCGGCGGCATCGTCGGACACGCGGGCGGCGACTGCGAATTCGTCCGCCTGACGAGCGCGGCCAAGGTCACGACCGAGTGCATGAAGGTCTTCGTCTCCCCGATCATCGCGTGGTTCGAGGGCTACACCACCATGACGAGCGTCGTGCAGGACTGCGTGTTCACGGGCACGCTGGACGACACCGCGGTCGGCAACGACTCCAAGGTCGGGGGCATCCTCGGCGCGGTCGGCAACGCCACGGTCAGCGGATGCGCCAACTACGGCACGATCACGAGCACCGACGGCGGCCAGAACGCGGGCGTGGTCGGCTGGGCCTGCGGCGACGGCTATCTCATCGAGAACTGCCTGAACGCGGGCACCGTGACGGGCGGCTCGTTCACCGGCGGGATCATCGGGTATTCCAACCGCGCGGGCGGCGAGCTCTCGCTCTGCCTGAACGTCGGAGCGGTTTCCGCCGACAACCCGGCCAACACCGGCGCGATCGGCGGCCTCATCAAGAACTCGGAGACCTGGAGCTACAGCTACTGGACCGAGGACAGCTGCGAGGCGGGCTACAACAACATCGGCAGCGCGTCGATCACGGAGTTTGCGGCGTGCGCGAACGCGGAGGCGGCGGTGAAGGAGATCAGCACCGTCGGCGGCAAGTTCGCCATGGACGGCGGCAAAGTGGTCGTCCAGCCGTAACGTAAGAAACGAAAACCGATCCATGAAAATCATGCAGGGGACGTCGCAAAAGGACTTGGCGGTGGTTGCCTGTGGAATCCACCTTCCATTGAATGTGAACGATTGCAGAAACATGCGGGCAGAAAGCTGCATGATACGTGTCATTCCGAGGAAGGGCCCAAGGCCCTGACGTGGGAATCCGTACTCCTTCATGAACGAACAGCCATTTTTCATGGCTTCTTCCCTCATACAGGAGATGCGGATTGCCACGTCGCAGGTCTCGGGACCTGCGCCTCGCAATGACACATGACAGTCGGTGCGCAGCCATGATCCTCAGCGCCGTCGCTCGGCCCTTATCCGGAACAACAAAGGGGATGCCGCACTTCTCCGTTTCAGGAGTAAATGCGACAGTCCCCTGTGTTTTTTTATTCTTTTTCTTATTCTTTTGCGGCGATCTCTTCCCCCTCCCCGCGGGTGAGGAAGCGCAGCGTCACGTCGGGGGTCTCGTCCCACCCGTGCGCGCAGGTGAACGACACGGCGGAGTGTCCCTTCGGCAGAGAGGCTTGTCCGACGGGGGTGACCTTCGCGAGCACGTTGTAGTTCCGGTCCGTCACCGCCGCCGTGCCGTCGAAGTCGAAGAGGAGGTACTGTCCGTCCCCGACCTCGCAGGGGAACCGGATCGTCCCGCCGGCAGTCGCGAACATCGGATCGCGGATCGCGCCTTCCCCGTCCACGCGGAGGCGGAAGGCGAACGACGGCCCCTGCCGGTTCTCGACCGTCCAGTCCGCGCCGCCCGGCTGTCCCGGCTGCATCTCGGAGAGCGCGCAGAGATAGGGCTGCGTGAGGGCGATGGGGAAGAGCAGATAGCGGTTTTCATCCTGCTTTTCGAGACGGAATTCGTTCGCGGGATCGCGGAGGCGCGCCTTCTGCTCCTCGGTGAACGAATCGGAAAGGCGCAGGCGGTCCCAGTCCTTCATCAGGCCGAGCAGGGTGTCGATGTTCCCGAGCCCGCGCATCACCGGGGGCCTGATCGTCATGCCGTAGCCCGCGTCGAAGCCCGCCGCCTCGGACATCGCCCATTCGAGATCCTCGCGGGTCGAGGCTTCGAATTTGCGCTCGGCCGTCCGGAGGAGGAACCAGCCCAGCATCCGCGGGAAGAGGTTCCTTCGGAAATACGCCTGGTTGCGGATGCGCGTTTCGACCTGCCCCGTGCGCATGGCCTCTCCCCACGGCTCGCCCCAGTTCATGCGGCTGTGCACGTGCCAGTTGAAGTGGGTGAGGCGGCTCGCGTCGTTCAGGACGAAGTGGTCGAACAGGCGGCCGCAGTCCGTGACAAAGCGGGTGGGGGCGTAGTTGTCCTGTCCGGTGTAGCAGCACCCCTCGAGGCCGTCGTAGGAGATCTGTGCCGCGCCGGTCGCGTTGAAGAGCTCGGCGATGCGGCGGGCGTAGACGTCCTGCAGAGGGATGTCCGGGAAGAAGACGCGGTAGCCGTGATCGCGCAGGGGGGTGACGATCTCCCCGGCCGCGTGGGCCTTTTTCGCCGTGCCGAACGCGCCGCGGGTCAGCCCGGTCAGGCGGATGCCGTCCCCGGCGGGCTCCTCTGCCGCGAAGGTGAAGATCTCCTCCCCCGCCTGCACCGCGTTCAGGGTCTGGACGACGGAGAAGCAGGAATGCGCTTCGACGAGGGCGTCCGTCCGTTCCTCATCCAGGGGGGCAAGCAGGCGGAGCCGCGCCATCTTGACGAGGTGGGAGCACGGGACGGGCGAGACGTAGGGATCGTTCGTCGTCGTGAAGTTCGTCAGGGTGTGGAGGCCGATCTTCATGCCCCGCGCCGCCGCCTTCGCGCTGACGTTCTTCCGGAAGTCCTCGTCGTCCGACGCGAGATCGGGCCGCCATGCGAAATGTCCCCAGTTCCGGAAGGGATCCTCGTGATAGATCGTATCCATCCTGGCGAGGGCCGCCTTGTCGAGGACCAGGTCGACCTCATCCCGCGAAAAGCCGGAGATGAGATAGGACTTCATCGCGCGGCGGGCGGTCTTGACCCACTCCCCGTTTTCCATGAGGGGGTGCGGAAGGCCCTCGGCCTCCTCGATCTTCCCGATCCACGCGAGCGCCTCCTTCCGCGGGCAGCCGAAGAGGAGGACCTTCGCGCCTGCGATGACCGCGTC
The DNA here is from genome assembly GCA_017540285.1 of Clostridia bacterium. Lineage (GTDB taxonomy): Bacteria > Bacillota > Clostridia > Oscillospirales > CAG-272 > UMGS1696. The sequence goes on from JAFYBI010000344.1 coordinate 7,698, forward strand.
CGGGTCCCCCGCGGGGAGGGGCTCGATCAGCATGTTCTCCGCACCCGCCGCCCGGCCGGTTTCCTCGCGGGTGCGGTCCTTCGCCCAGAACTGCAGGGATGCGCCGCCTCCCTCGAGCCACGACGCCGCCCGCATCGTCAGATCCTGCACGCGGCCGATCTCGGGGGGGAGGTCTTCCTTCCAGCGGCAGCGGATGTAAAACTCCGGAAGCATGTTCAGCGCCTCGTCCGGGATGCCTTCGAGCGTTTTGCGGCACCCGGCCAGCATGCCGACGGCGACCTCACCGCCCTGCGCGACGCCGATCACGTCGCCGACGACCTCGTCGAGGGTCACGGGGATGGGTCCGAAGACCAGCGAATGCGCCTCGTCGGGGACCTCGACCGCCTCGATCGACAGGCAGAGGTCAGATGCCCGGAGCGCGAGGGTCACCGCGGCCCCGTTCTGCATCGTGAGGCGGAGCGTTCCGTCGTCCCGCTCTTCGGCAGAGGTGGGGAGGAAGTATTCCACGGCGCGGCAGCCGTCATGCGCGAGCGGCATGCCGAGGTTGACGAGGGGCTGCCGGGATTTCAGAAGGTTCTGTCCGCAGACGGTCAGGGCCGCGACATAGCCCCGCCCGTCGATCTGAACGGTCATGGTCGGAAGGGTGAATTGCATGGCGTGCTCCTTTCGGAAAATCAAAAAGGATGGTTGACGGGGATCCGGCGCATCCGCGGCGCCTCAGGAATGCTCCCGTGTGATGTTGTTCAGCCATTTCCCGCTGCGGAAGCGCCGCAGGGCGAACGGCATCTTCACGAACTCGTCCGTGTACATGAACGCGTACACGACGAGCGGCGGGAG
>JAFYBI010000345.1 GCA_017540285.1 Clostridia bacterium
TAAAAGAAACGAACAAAGAAAACAAAAAACCGCCGGAGGCCCCTCCCCCATGATCCTCTATAAATCCACCCTCCACGATTCGTCCCGGCAGGACGCCATCCTCGCCCACCTCGAAGCCCATATCAACCGCGTCCGCGCCACCATGACCCTCTCCCCCGACGCCGTCATCCGTGCCGTCGACCGCCTCGGCAGCCGCATCGCCGCAGGGGAGTTCGACCCCGTCATCGCCCGCATCGCCGATCCCGCGGACGTCGGCCGGATCCGCAGCCTCGCCGCCCGCCTCATGCGACGCGATGCCCTCGAAGAACGCCTCCGCCTCGAACTGCCTCCCGAGCCCGCCCAAACCCCCGCCGCGGACGGCCCGCAGAGCCCCATCCGGCGCGAGATCCGCCCGCTCGGCACCCTCTTTCACATCGCGGCGGGCAACATGGACGCGCTCCCGGCCTATTCCCTCGTCGAGGGCCTCTGCGCCGGGAACTTCAATATCCTCAAGCTCCCCTCGGCGGACAGCGGCGTCACCGTGGAGATCCTCGGCGAGCTCATCCGCGAGGAGCCCCGGATCGGCGACTTCACCGCCGTCTTCGACACCCCCTCGACCGACACGGACGCCATGCGAAAGATGGCCTCGATGGCCGACGGCATCGTCGTCTGGGGCGGAGAGGAAGCCACCTCGGCAGTGCGCCGGCTCGCCCCGCCCGGCGTCAAGCTCATCGAATGGGGCCACCGCCTCGGATTCGCCTACGCCGCCGGAGACCCGGAGGACAGGGAGCTCGCAGCCCTGGCCCGCCATGTCGCCGAGACGAAGCAGCTCCTCTGCTCCTCGGCCCAGGTGATCTACCTCGATACCCGCCGGATGGATGACCTCCGGTCGTTCGCCGCGCGGTTTCTGCCCTTCCTCGACGCCGCGATGGACGCCCGCCCGGTGACGGATCTCGGCGCGCTGGCGCAGCTCTCCACCCGACGTCGGTGCCGCGAGCTGGCAGACGCGCTCGGGGAAGAGGAGCCGGAGGAGGTTGTCCGGGGGCGCTCGTCTTCGTTGATCCTCTGCCGGGATTCGGCGCTCGCGCTCTCCCCGCTCTGGGGGAACGTCCTCGTGAAGCGCCTGCCGCGGGAGAATCTGCTTCCGGTCCTGCGCACGGCGAAGGGTCAGCTCCAGACGGCGGCCCTGCTCTGCCCGGAGGAGGACCGCGCCGCGCTCACGGAAATACTCATCCGGGCGGGGGTGAACCGCGTGACCCGGGCTGGGGACCTGTCGACGCCGTTCCCGGGCGAATCGCACGACGGGGAGTACCCCCTCCGCCGGTACACCCGGATCGTCACCGTTCAGAGGTGAAAAAGAGGACCCCGCAGGGTCCTCTCCGTGCCTGATTTCGTTTTGCCGGGGATCACGGCGCCGCCGTCACGCTCTCGGCGACCTTCAAGAGTTCTTCGACCGGCAGCGGGGCCGTGGTCTCCACATACGCCGAGGGGTCCGGCGGATCGGTAATATACGCGCTGACCCGGTACATGCGCGCCGAATCCCACCACACGACGGCCGCTTTCCCGCCGACGTTGACGCCCGGTTCGTCATAGTACAGGAGCACGCCTTCATACGGGCCGACCTGAACCGGTTCCGTCCGCTTGATGCCGCGGGCATCCTCCCCGTTGAAACGGACGGTCCCCTCTTCCCATGTCATCCACTCGAAATCGATCACGCTGCTGTTGACTTTCGGGCGCGCATAGAAGACATGACTGCCTTCCTCGCCTTCCCGCCAGAGTTCTTCATACCCCTCCGGCAGGTACGCCGGTTCGCCGCCGACCGTGACCGCTTCCGCGTCGTCGCCCTGCTCGACTGTCACCTGATACGTGCCGTTTTTCAGTTTTTCGATCGTTGTCCGCGTGCGGATCATCCCGATCACCGGGCCCGCCGCGATGGCTGAGACGGACAAGAATACCAGCGCCGCGACGACCGCCGCCCCCCGCACGCTCCACCGACGCCCCGTATTCGCGCGTCCCCGGAGCTCGGATGCCGCCTGCCGTTCCGTTTTGTTGAGGATCTTCCTGAGCCGCCGTTCGCTGCGCGGGGAAAACCGGTGCTCCTCGTCCATGCGTCCTTCAAATGCCGCGAGCCGTTCGTCCGCGAGGATCGCCCCCGCCGCCCGCATCAGCCCGTCGTCCGTATAGATTTCTTTTCCGTTCATTGGGTTTCTCCTTTCCCGTGTTCCGCAAGCCATTTCCGCAGCATCGCCCGCGCCCTTTCCAGCCGGGTCGACACCGTGCTCACCGGGATCCCGAGCATCCGGGCGATCTCCCGGTTTTCGATCTCTTCGCCATAGCGCAGCCGCACCGCCTCCCGGTACTGCGCGGGCAGACCCCTCACCGCCTCTTCGAGCGACCCGAAGTCTTCGGCGAGGAAATACGCGTCCTCCGCGCTCTCCCCGCTGCTCAGCCCGTCCGGCCATTCGCCTTCGAGATCCGGATCGTCCTGTCCGTCGGCGGGAGCGAGCACTTCCCGTTTCGCGCGGCGCGTCCGGCGTCTCCACCGGTCGATCGCGGCGTTCTCCGTGATCCGCATGACCAGCCGCCGCCTCTGCCGCTCGTCGAGCCCTTCGAAGTCGCCGGGGTGCGCGCAGATCTTTTCGAGGGCGTCCATCACCGCGTCCTCCGCGCTCCAGTCGTCGCCGAGGATGTCCCGGGCGGTATGGAACATCGCGTTTTTGTATACCGTATAGATCGCCTCCGCCGGGTTTTCCCCGTCGTCCGCCGCGTCGTCCCGCAGCGCGCGTCCCCGGAACAGCGTCTCCAGCATGGCCGCCCCTCCTTCCGTTTTGATTTTCGCCGGAGCTCGTACGCCGCTCCGTCTGTTCCTTTAGACGTTTCGGCGGCCCGTTTTGTCTCACGATCGGGGAAAAAACCGGCGTATTTCGAAACTTCGGCATTTTGCACAAAAGCAGCTTGGGCTTTCCCCGTCCGCGAATACCGATCCCCGTCCCCGATCAAGCCCGCCGTCCCCCGCACCCCCGTCTTCCCGCGGTTCCGCACCATCTCAAAAAACATAAGGAGGCTCTCCATGTCCCTCGAAGCCGTCAAAGCTTATCTCGCGCCCTTCGGCATGGCCGACCGGGTCCGGGAATTCCCCGTTTCCAGCGCCACCGTCGCGCTCGCCGCCGAAGCCCTGAACTGCGCGCCGGGCCGGATCGCGAAGACCCTGTCCTTTCTCGCCAGGGACGTCCCCATCCTGATCGTCGCCGCCGGTGACGCGAGGATTGACAACGCGAAATACAAGGCCCGCTTCGGTGCGAAGGCGAAAATGATGACGCCGGACGAAGCCGTCTCCCTCGTCGGGCATGAGGTGGGCGGTGTCTGCCCCTTTGCCGTGAAGGACGGCGTGACCGTCTATCTCGACGTGTCCCTGAAACGCTTCGAGACGGTCTTCCCCGCCTGCGGGAGCAGCAACAGCGCCATCGAGCTGACGCCCGCCGAGCTCGAGGTCGTCTCGCAGTCCGCGGCATGGGTCGATGTCTGCAAAAACTGACTGCACGGCTGCGCCGGGCTGTCATTCACTCCCGCGGCTTCGAATCCGTCGATCAAAGGACAACGGACACGCGGTGTCCTTTGAGGGGAAGGTGGATTCGCCAGCTTGCGAGCTGGCCGGTGGCTGAACGCTGTTCAGCGCGCAGCTCACTCCCGCGAGTTCGAATCCGTCGATCAAAGGACAACGGACACGCGGTGTCCTTTGAGGGGAAGGTGGATTCGCCGATCTGCGGATCGGCCGGGGCGCGGCTCTGACAGCCCACCGGGCTGTCATTCACTCCCGCGGCATCGAATCCACCCTCAATTGCCAACGAAAAAGA
>JAFYBI010000346.1 GCA_017540285.1 Clostridia bacterium
AGATCGATGAGACGGTTGACCGTTCCGGCATTGCCGTCGAGAATGTCCGCGTCGGGAAAGAGGAGGCGGAACGAATCGCGGAAGTATGTGAAGTGCGTGCAGCCGAGGACGACGGCGGCGACCTGTTCCCTGAAATCGATCACCGTGCGGAGATAGTCCCGTACGGTTTCAAAGCCGAATCGCTCTTCCTCCGCGAGCGTCACCAGACCCGGAAGCGCGGCGAGCGTCGGCTGTACCCCTTCGCGAAAGCTGCGGTCGATGAGCGTGTGCAGCTTTTCTCCGCGGATGGTGACCGGCGTGGCGCATATCAGGACGCGCTCTTCGGGATGGATCGCCGCGGCTGGCTTGACGGCGGGTTCCATACCGACGATCGGGATGGGAAAGCGTTCGCGCAGCTCTCCGATCGCCATGCTCGTGGCGGTGTTGCACGCGACGACGACTGCCTCGGCCCCCCGTTCGCAGAGCGTCTCGACGGCGGCCGTGGCGAATCGGACGATCTCTTCCTTCGTCTTGGTCCCGTACGGAACGTGATCGGTGTCGGCATAGAACAGGAGTTCGGCTCCCGGGATGCGGCGGAGCGCTTCGGAGAGAACGGTCAGCCCGCCGATCCCGGAATCGAGAAATCCGATGGTTTTTAGATGTTTCAAAACAGACATGGCTCCTTGCTTGGTCGTGATACCGTCTCTTTTTGTTTTATTATATCGGAAAACAGGGAAAAAAGCAAGAGGAATGAGAAAAACCCAGCCGCAGGGGATGGGTTTTCCGTATGAGAAAAAGCTAGTGGTGGGGATTGAACCCACGACCTGCTGATTACGAATCAGCTGCTCTACCACTGAGCCACACTAGCTTATGCCGAAGAAATTCAGCCTTGTCATTATACATGATCGGGACGGATTTGTCAAGGGGGTTTTCGAAAAAAGATGAAAAAAAGAAAGCCCCGGACGGGACTCTCTTTTCGTTGACAGGCGTTATTCGTTGTCGCCGTCGACGGCATCCTTGATATCTTCAACGATATCCTCGGCCTTGTCCGCGACGGTTTCGGCGGCGTCTTTCACGGCGTCGGCGGCATCCTCGGCGAAATCCTCGACCTTGTCGGCGAAGTCTTCCGCTTTGTCTTCGACATCCTCGACGATGTCCTCGAGGGTGGTATCATCGGTTTCCGGTTCGACTTCGACGAGCTTTTCCTGCTTGGTGCCGCAGAACGGGCAGAACGCGACGTTTTCGTCGATCTCGTTGCCGCAGCTCTCGCAGACTCTTTCCTTCTTGAGCTTGGAGATCTGCTTCTTCGCGGCGGCGATGTCGGCCTTCAGCTTGTCAGCCTTCATGATATAGGCGGCGATGTCGCTGGTGCAGTCTTCGCCGTTTCTCTCGGCGGTGTAGAACAGACGGCCGATCTCTTCGTAGACGGAGCTGAGCTTCGCTTCCGAGGCCTTGATCCCCATCTTGAGCTTCACGAAAGCCGTGAGTTCGTTGGTCTTCTTGACGGCGCGGTCAGCGACGCCGGAGGCATTGCGCTTGAGTTCTTCAAAGTTGGGCATGTTGATTCTTCCTTTCTTCCTGTTGGTCAGTGGTTTGTTTTACGATAACATTATACACGCATTTCGCGGAAAAGTCAAATGAAAGTTCGATTAAAATGCGATGAAGAAGTAACTTTTCCATGAAGAGCGGTGCGGAGGCGCGCATAAATGCGGGCCGGTCCGGAAATACTGCTCCCGGAATACCGAAAATCTGGGAGGCATGCATGACGGGAGATTTATACAGACGGTACGCCGAAGCACGGGCGCGGAAATCGCCGCTGCTTCAGAACTGCGTGAAGGCGTTCGTCACCGGGGGCATGATCTGCGCGGGTGGGGAGGCCCTGCGCCGCGGATTCCTCGCACTCGGATCGACACAGAAGACGGCGGGGGTGCTCGTGGCGGGGACGCTCATCGTCCTGACGGCGCTCCTCACGGGGCTCGGCGTCTTCGACAAGCTGGCGAAGCACGCGGGCTGCGGGACGCTGGTCCCGATCACGGGATTTGCGAATTCCGTCGCGGCGGAGGCGATCGACAGCAAGCCGGAGGGATATATCGCAGGCGTCGGTACGAAGATCTTTTCGATCGCCGGTCCGGTCATTCTCTACGGAACGGCGGCGGGCACGGTCTTCGGGGTGATCTACTGGCTTGTGATCCGGTTCCGGTGACGGACGAAGGGACTGCTGAGGCGGTCCTTTTTCGTTTGCTTTACATGCCGGCGAAGGTCTCATCGAGCCATGCGGTGCGATCAATCAGCCACTGGCGGAGATACTCTACATGCTCCTTTGCCGAGGAAAGCGCGCGGACGTGTGAGGGCTCCTGATTCAGCCGCTGTCCGAAGATGGGCCATCGTTCGAAATTGTGGTTGAACGAATCCTGATTCATCTCCCAGGTCCTGTCGATCTCCTCGATCATACGGTCGAAGAGCCCGGCCTCCTTCAGTTCGTTCCAGCGTTCTTTCACCAGATCGACGAACCACTGCCGCTGCATCAGCGCGATGTACCACTGGTTCTGCTGTCCGAAGCCGTTGTTCTTCCCGGCATAGAGCTTCTTGTAGCTGCCGTTGTCGAGGCGCTCGTCGTTCCCCATCGCGAGGTCAAAGTCCCACGAGGGGCCGAGGAAGAGCTTGCCGTCCTTCCGGTAGAGGAAGAAGCTCGACCATCCGCAGTCGATGTTTTTCGTGAGCTCCGCGAGGATATAGGAATCGACGACGGAGGGCAGATCGAGAAGCTTCTTGACGTCGGCGTCGCTTCCGCTCAGGACGGTGTCCCAGGCGGAGGTGATCCAGTCGTCGATGTAGTTGCAGCGGTCCGCAGTCAGACCTTCTTCTCCGCGGATCTCATACGGATAGCCGCGCGCGGTGAACCAGACGATCCCTTTCTCGCCGCCCTTGTAGGCATAGTTGTCAAGCTCGACGAGGAAGTCTCCGTCGACTTTGCCGGTCTCGTCGCCTTTCAGGATATCGATTTTGGTTTCGCCGGTCGTGATCTTCTCGACGAGCAGATAGTTGCCGGCATACTCGTTGTTGAAGTAAAGCTCGACCAACCGGCAGGACGGTCCCCACGGGATCCCGTCAAGCTGATTCTGGAGCCAGAACGCGATGTAATTGCGGATCAGAGACTGGTCGCAGTGATTGGAGAGCAGGACCCAGTTGCGGTTCTTCCCCTCCCCGAGCCCGACGAGCTTCTGCTTGACGTCGAATTTCAGGGTGTAGGATTTCTTCTCCCACCCGAGGGAGGCATTCCCGCGGGTCTTGATCTCGCCCGTGACGCCGTTCAGCTGAAAGCGCCGCGGCACATTGGCAACGGAGAGCGTGAAACCGACGGTCTGGCTGTCGGACCAGACGGGTTTGCCGTTGTCGGTGTTGATGTAGACGGCCGGCGTTCCGGTATCGGTTTCTTCGAAGATCGCATAGATCGTCGTATTCTCGGCATACTTCTTCGCGCGGTGCTCGACGGTCTTTTCGCCGTCGCTCCACTTCACGAATTCGAATCCCGGCGCCGCGACCGCTTCTACGACGGTGGTCTTTTCGCCGGGAACGAGCGTCTGGGAGGCGATTCCGGAGATATAACCGCCGTTCTCGGGCGTCACGCCGAAATCGACGATCGTCTCGTTTCGCGGGACCGACGCCTGCTCCTCCGACGTCTCGGCCGCTTCCTCCGGGCCTGCGGCGCAGGAGGCAAAGGTCAGCGGCAGAAGGAGCGCACAGAGCAACAGGGCGGTTTTGAGGGAAAAGCGCATGAGGGGACCTCCGCTTTCATATCGATAAGATGACATTCGGATGCATCGTTTATTTGAATATTATAACCGATGGAAGACGCCTTTGTCAACCGCTCGCGGTCTCGAAACTTCGGAGAAATTGTAAATTATGCGCTTGCCCGCCTGAAAGGAGACGTCCGTGCCGCTTTTTTCCGCTTTCGCTTCCGTCCTCGGCTCGGTATTGGTCCCCGGGACCCTTGCCGCATCCTCGATCCTCATCCTCCCGCGCGTCGGCCGCCGCAATGTCTTCTCGCCGGTCACGACGCTCAGACGCCTCTGCGAAAAGCCGGACGGCAACGGGACACATCCTCTCGCAGCCCTGTCCGTCGCGCTTGCCGGGACCCTCGGCGTCGGAAACATCACGGGGGTGGCGTCCGCGCTGATGTCCGGCGGGCCGGGAGCGCTCTTCTGGATGTGGATCGGCGCGCTCCTTGTTTTGCCGGTGAAATACCTCGAGGTGCGGCTTGCGGTCCTTTGCCGCCGCCGCGATGCGGGGGGATACTGCGGCGGCGCGATGTACGTCCTGCGCGACGGTCTCGCGGATCTTGCGGGACCGGGAAAAGCGGCGGCTGCCGGCGGGGTGTTCGCCCTTCTCTGCTGTCTCAATTCCCTCGTGACCGGGAACATCGTACAGGCGAATGCCGCGGCCTGCGTCTTGACCTCGGACAGGAGGCTGCTCTGCGGGATCGCGCTCGGCATCCTCGTGCTTGTCTCGGTCCTCTGCGGGACGCGCAGGATCGAGCGCATCACGTCCTGCGTCATTCCGCTCCTCACCGGCTTTTACATCATCGTCTGCCTGCATGTGATCCTGCCGAATCGCGTGCTGCTCCCGTGGATCTTCAAAACCGTCCTGCTCTCCGCCCTTTCCCCCCGTGCGGCGATGGGAGCGGCGATGGGCTTCTCCGTGCGGCAGGCGGTCCGATTCGGCGTCATGCGGGGGATCTTCTCGAACGAGGCCGGCTGCGGGACTTCTCCGACTGCACACGCGGCCGCCGATACGCAGTCCCCCGATCATCAGGCCTCCCTCGGCGTCGCAGAAGTCGTCTTCGACACGCTCGTCCTCTGCACCCTGACGGGCCTTGTCCTTCTGATCGCGGATATCCGGTGGGGCGTTCTTCCCTGGCACGAAACCGCGGACGCGGCGTCCGTCTCCATGGAGGCCTTCTCGAAAGCGTCCGGCGCGACCGTCGCCTCCCTCATCCGGCTGTCCGTCCTGCTCTTCGCCTATTCGTCGATCATCGCGCAGTTTTACTACGGCATGACGGCGATCCGGTATCTCACCAAGAGAAAAACCGCCGCGATCCTCTACGGGCTGGCCTCTTCGGTCTGTCCGGTGATCGGGGCGGTGATCCCTGCCGGCATGATGTGGGTCGGCGCGGATCTTCTGCTCGGGTCGATGACCCTGATCAACTGTTCTGCTCTGGTTTATCTGTCGCGAAGTGCGCGATGGGCTGGGACCCCTCGATGACGACCGCATCGGCCGGTCTGCCTTCGTTGAGGGCGAGGAGCTTTTTGAGAACCTCGACGGCGCCGTCGATGTGGAACGCGCCGCGGATCCCCTGCTTCGGCATCGAGAGATAGATCTTGTCGTGCGCGGAGGTGCGGGGATCGTAAGCGGCGAGATAGTTGCGGAAATACCGGTCGATCGTCTTATTGTACGCCTCGTCCGCGTCCTTCAGGCGGGTATAGCGGACCTTTGCCCAGAGGTGCTTCGCGTCCTCGTAATGCTTCTTGTTGAGAAGATAGCCCTTTCCGTAAAGCTCGCTCATCCGGCGCTCCTTCAGCTGCGCCGCGGCGGCTTCCGGCGTCGGAAGGGTCAGAAGATACGTGTCAATGTTATACAGCAGACTTTTCGCGAATTTCCGCGCGGAATCGGTCTTCACCGAGGAGGATTCGCCGTTCGTCGCGTAACCGATGATCTCCGCCAGCGCGGTCATCATGTCGCCCTGAATGCGCGTGACGTCCGCTTCCGAAAAGAGGCCTGCCCGGAGCGCTTCCGCCGCCAGGGTATTCGCGTAATCCGCGCGCCTGAGGTTCTCCGGATTCAGAGCGCGCGGGGAAATCAGTTCAGTTCCACTCATCGTCGTCCTCCCCGTCGCCGTCCTCGACGTCTACTTCGTATTCGTCAAATCCTTCGTCATCCTCGTCGTCGTCGGTCTCTGGCGGGAGGATCGGCATCCGCCCGTCCTCCTGCATGGCAGCCTGGAGATCGAAAAACCGGTCGAAGAGGTCGAGATCGATGTCCCCGTCCTCGTCTTCGTACGGCAGCGGCGCGCCGCCGACGGAGAGCTGCATCTCGGAATCGCCGAACTGCACGTCGAGCGTGCCGCCGCGGTTCAGGGGATTCTCCGGATCGTCGTCCTCGAGCGTTTCGTCGCCGACCTGATCGTAGAGTCCGAGCCCCTCGTCCGGGGTTTCGGCAGTGTCCCCGAAGTCGTCGTAGGGGTCATCGCCTCCCGTGCCGTCGAGGATGGCGGCGGGATCCTCCTCCGCTTCGTAGCGGTCATGATCCGACGCGCCGCCGAAG
>JAFYBI010000347.1 GCA_017540285.1 Clostridia bacterium
GTCGAGCACCGTGAACACGTCGACCAGCTTGAAGTGCTGATGCACCATGCCGATCCCGAGGGCGTTGGCGTCGTTCGGGTTGTTGATCGTCACGCGAACCCCGTCCTTGTAGATCTCGCCGCCCTCCGGCTGATACAGACCGAAAAGGACGGACATCAGGGTGGTTTTGCCCGCGCCGTTTTCGCCGAGGAGCGCGTGGATCTCGCCGCGCTTCAGCTGCAGGGTGATGTTGTCGTTGGCGACGATCCCCGGGAATACCTTCATGATGTTCCGCATCTCGATCGCGTAGGGGGCGGTCTCCGTTTCGGGATGCGGGGCGGAAATGTCATTGTTCATCATCGTTTCTCGCTTTTATGAATTGTGAGGATCGGAAACAGAGGAAAAAGGGGATGGTGATCCCATCCCCTTGACGTGCGTCTGCTTATTTCTCGAGCGTGACGGTAACGTTGGACCAGCCGGCTGTGACATCCTCGGGCACATCCGCCACGGGAACGATCTCGCCGCTCTTGATCTTGTTGAAGAGCTCGTTGTACTGATCGAGGGTGAAGTTCTTCATGCTCCAGGTTGCCGTCGGGAGACCGGTGGAATCCTCGGAAGCGCCGAGATTCTGCGCCTGGTTGGCGAGTTCGGCATCCCATTTTCCGTCGTAGAACTGGCCGAGAACGCGCTCCACGGAGGCAGAGAGGCCCTTGACCGCGGAGGTGATGACCTTTTCGGATTCGCCGGACTGGTCGACGTCGACGCCGATGATCTTGGCATTCTCATATTCGCCGGCCGCCGACTTGACGGACTGGAACATGGAGCCGCCGCACGCGAAGACGACTTCCGTGCCGCCGGCATACCAGCCCGCGATCTGCGTCTGGAGCTCGTTGGAAGCGGAGAAGGTCTCGCCGTACTTGAAGCTGTACTTCATTTCGACGTTCACGCCCTTCTCCTTGGCAGCCGCGTCAGCGCCCTGAATGAAGCCGTAGCCGAAGCGGTTGACCGCGGGGTTACCGCCGCCGCCGCCGCCCGTGAAGCCGAGCTTGGTGTAGCCTTCCATGACGGCCGCATACCCGGCGAGATAACCGGATTCCTGCTCCTTGTAGACGATGGCGGTCACGTTGTCAAGGCCGAGCGCCCAGCCGTCCACAAAGACGAATTTGACGTCCGGATTCTCCTTCGCGACTGCTTCCATGGCGGTAGCCTGCAGGAAGCCGGGAGCGACGATGATCTTCGCGCCGTTGTTGATGGCCTGCTTCATCGCGGCGATGCGGTCGTTGTCGGTCGCGTCGCTGCCGCCGGCGGGCTGATAGTACTTATAGGAGATCTTGTGCGCTTCGGCGTAAGCCTTGGCCCCTTCGTAGGTACCCTGGTTGAAGCCCTTGTCCATGAGCTGGCCGACGTCGGTGACGATGGCGATCTCATAGGTCTTGCTCTGGCAGGATGCCAGCATGGTGACGGTTCCGAGGAGAAGCGCGATGCAGAGGAAAATGCCGAGGACTTTCTTCATGTCGATGAACCCTCCTGAAAAAAAGTGATGGTGGACTTGGTATCGTACCAAGTATAGCATAATCTCCCGGGAAATTCAAGTGGTTTTGCAAATAATGCACAAAGAACTGCATCAAAAACGCGTTTCGGCGTCTTCTCGCCGTTTTTCCTCGATCAGCGTGCGGTAGCAGTTGTAGCACATGCCCTCGTACCGGTCGTTCCCGCCGAGGAAGATCTGCTGGCCCTCGCTCACGATCCGGCCGTTGTCGTCGAAACGCGCGTTGACCGTGGCTTTTCGCCCGCAGCGGCAGATCGATTTGATTTCGGTGATGCTGTCCGCGATCTCGAAGAGCCGTTTGCTGCCGGGAAAGAGCCTGGTCTGAAAGTCGGCGCGCAGTCCGAAGCAGAGGACGGGGATGTCCTGCTTGTCCGTCAGATCCTTGAGCTGCTCGACCTGCTCGCCGGTCAGGAACTGGCATTCGTCGCAGATCACAACGTCGGTGTACTTCCCACCGCCGCCGCGCCGGAGAAACTCGGCGTAGAGATTGACGGACGCGTCCACGGCTTCCGCCTCCGCAAAAAGGCCGACGCGGGAGCGCAGGATCGTATGGACTTTTCCGTCGGCGTCCGTGCGGTCATCGCGCGTATCGGTGGCAGGCTTGATGAGCCACACGGTGTGCGCCTTTTCTTCGTAATTGAATTTGGTCATCAGCGCCTGCGCCGTTTTCGACGAACCCATCGCGCCGAATTTGAAATAAAGCTTTGCCATGATAGGAACCTTTTCCTGTCTGCTGTACTGGAATCATTATAGCACATTTTCGCCGGAGAAGCAAGAAGAAAACACCGGGTTCCCGATCTCTCGGATACCCGGCTGTTTCTTCTTGGATGCATAATCCGTTTTCGTCTGCGGAACATGATCGTCCTCGAAAGCGCATGCCCGCAGTTTTTTCAGCGTCAAAAACGGCAAATGCCTGACCGATCGGCGTCTGCCGCCCGATTCGAGCAGGCGGCTGCCGAACCGGAACCGCCGTTTCCGCGCGATCAATAGCCGTAGTTTACTTCGATGACGATATCCTCGAACGTGACGGCGCGGACCTCGCCGGGACCGTCGGGTTTCGAGGGCTCATACTGGATCCTGTAGCCGTCTTCCTTGAAGCGCGCGATGATCGTGTTGAGCTGTTCGCGCGTATCGGCGCAGATGCAGACATGGGCGAGACCGAGGCGGTTCGGGTCCTTCTCGATGTCGACCACGCCCGGCTTGGTCATCAGCTCGATCCAGCCGCGCCCGTCGAGCTCCATGATGTAGGAATAATAGCCGTTTTCCGGTTCGTCGTAGGTTTTCAGCACCTTTGCGCCGAAATAGCTTTCAAAAAAGGTTTTCGCGCCTTCGAGATCCTTCACGAAGATGCCGACGTTTCTGAGATACATAGAAGCCTCCGCTGCGATAAAATGATGTAGGTGGTGAATGTCTTATTCCTTGATCTTTTTCAGCTGATCCAGAAGGGAGATCTTTTCCCGAACGGCCGGGTCCTCGCTGCCGCGGAAGGGTTCGAGGACTTCCGCCGCCGTATCCGCATCACACCGGTCGAGCAGGGACGCCGCGTAGATCGATCCGATCCGCTCCGTCTTTGTCCTGAGCGCCCGGTACTGTTCGATGGCTTCGCCGAACCGCTCCTGCTTGTCGATGGCAAAGAGCCAGCTCCCCGTCCAGATATCCTCGTTGGCGCGATCCTCCCAGTGAAACAGACCGAGCATCTCCCCGCAGAACGATTCCATGAACGCATAGTCTTCCGCGTCGTCGAGATAGCGGTTCATGCTGAATACCAGCACCAGAAAGTCGTCGATGATGCGTTTCCCGTATCGCTGATGATATTCCCGGCTCGGGAAGGGGATCGTCAGCTCCGAGATCGGGATCCTTCCCTTCGCATTCATGCGCGCCTGCATCTTGATGTAGGACGCGGCGGCGGGCCACAGTCTTTTGAAATTGGAGGTGATGTTTTCGGCGTTCTCGGCGCCGCCGCCCCACTTGCCGTCCATGGAGAGGACGAGAAACATGATGGGGCTGTAATACTTGCTCCATTTCAGGACTTCGTTGTGTTCTTTACGGGAATGGAAAATCATACGGAAAGACCTCCGGGTGCGGGGGCGGTCACAGAGATCGGGCGAGTATGAGGGGCCCCGCTGCGGTCATTATACACCACGGCGCGTCGAATGGAAAGAGATTCTGTCAGATTTATTAAATTGTTTACATTTTCGTGTAAAAATGTTCTTTTCGAATGGGTTTCCAGGGTTTTGACAGGCCGGAGAGACGATCCTTTTTTGAAAATCTTTTCCGAATACCTTGACATTTCGGCACCGATCCTGTATAATTATTTCAAGTGAATCGGGACATTTAAATATTTAATCAGTTTCATACAGGAACCGCTGCGGCTCCGGCATGGATCATGCCGTCCGCTCCGTCGGGCCGCCTCAGCTGCGCGGCAATGAGAAAGGAAACGCATTGATGAAAAGAAAACTTCCGGCAGTCCTTCTGCTCCTCGCGCTTGCCGTGATCGCGCTCTCGGGCTGCGGCAAAAGCAGCAGCGGGCTTCTCCAGACCATCAAGGACCGCGGCTACATCACCGTCGGCACCGAAGGGACCTGGAGCCCTTACACCTATCACGACGATACGGATGAGCTCGTCGGTTTTGACGTCGAGGTCGCGAAATACATCGCCGATTACATGGGCGTCGGAGTCCGGTACACCGAAACCACGTGGAGCTCGATCTTCGCCGCGCTCGACGCCGGGCAGATCGACATTGTCGCCAACGGCGTGTCGTACAACGAAGAGCGCGCCGAGAAGTACGATTTCTCGACGCCGTACAACTACACGCAGTACGCCGTCATGACGCTTGCGGACAACGATTCGGTCAACACGCTCGCGGACGTGGCCGGCAAGGTCTCCTCCAACGACCCGACGAGCACGATCGGTCAGTTCGCCGAAGCAAACGGCGTCATTTTCGACGAGGTGAAGGAAGCGGCGCAGGCGATCAGCGAGGTCAAAAACGGCCGCGCCGAGGTCACGTTCAGCACGACGGTCGGCTTTGCGGACTACTTCAAGCAGCATCCGGACGAAAAATCCCTCTTCAAGGTCATCGTCGTGAGCGATCCGGAGCCGGACGCGTACATCCCGGTCCTCAAGGGGAACGAGGATCTCGTCAAGGTCATCAACGAGGCGCTGGAGAAGGCGCGTCAGGACGGTACGCTCTCCGCTCTCGCGATGAAGTACTTCGCCGTCGACACGACGAAGGGCTGAGTCCCTCTTCCATAAGCACACCCTCAGACCGCCGGAATCACTTCCGGCTGTTTGATTGCAGCCAGAAATGAGTGTCAAATCCCATGAATGAACGTATCATCACCGAACTGATCGAATCCTTCGGAAAGCTGTTCATGGCAGGGCTCCGGATTTCGATCCCCCTGACCCTTGCATCCTTTTCGACGGGCCTTCTGATCGCCTTTCTCGTCGCGCTGGTGCAGATCGCAAAGATCCCGGTCCTGAAATTCCTGATGCGGGTCTACGTCTGGATCATCCGGTGTACCCCGATGATCGTGCAGCTCTTCATCGTCTATTTCGGCCTTCCCAGCATCGGCATCAAGTTCTCCTCGTTCACGAGCGCATGGATCGTCATGTCGCTCAGCGTCGGCGCGTACTGCTCGGAAACGGTCCGGGCCGCGATCGAATCCGTCCCGGTCGGACAGCTCGAAGCGTGCTACTGCGACGGGCTGACGTTCTGGCAGGCCATGATCCACGTGATCGTCCCCCAGGCGCTGAGAACCGCCTTCCCGCCGCTGTCCAACTCGATCATCGGCCTTGTGAAGGACACGTCCCTCGCATACAGCGTGGCCCTGGTCGAGATCCTCGCGACGGCACAGCGCATCGCGTCGAGGACGTACGACTATTTCTGGCTGTATCTGGAAGCCGGGCTGGTTTACCTGATCTTCTGCTCCGTTCTGACCGTCGTCCAGCGGAAGGCAGAAGCGGCGCTCGAGAGGAGAAGATGAGATGTTCAGTCTTCAAAATGTCTCGAAGAAGTTCGGCGGAAACGTCGTTCTCAACAACGTCAGCCTCGACGTGAACCGGGGCGACGTCGTGGCGATCCTCGGGCCGAGCGGTTCCGGCAAAACGACGCTTCTCCGCTGCGCGGGATACCTCACCAAGGCGGACAGCGGGACGCTCGTCATCGGCGATGAGCAGTACGACATGAAGAAGATCTCCGCGAAGGATCTCCGGAATTACCGCCGGCGGGTCGGCTTCGTCTTTCAGACCTTCAATCTCTACGGAAACAAGACCGCGCTCGGCAACGTGACGCTCGGGCTCCGGGTCTCGCAGAAAATGCCGAAGGATGAGGCCGAGAAGATCGGCAGGAGCCTGCTCGAACGGGTCGGCCTCGCGGACCGGATGGACTACTACCCTTCGAAGCTATCCGGCGGACAGCAGCAGCGCGTGGCCATCGCCCGTGCGCTCGCGACGAATCCCGAGGTCGTCTTCTTCGACGAGCCGACGTCCGCTCTCGATCCGGAGCTCACCGGCGAAGTCCTGACGGTTATCAAGCAGCTTGCCGACGAAGGCAGGACCATGATCGTCGTGACGCATGAAATGGAGTTTGCCAAAAAGGTCGCGACGCGCGTCGTTTTCATGGAGGACGGTGAGATCGTCGAGGAGAACACGGCAAAAGAATTCTTCGAGCACCCGCAGAAGGAGCGGACGAAGGAGTTCATCACCAAATCCTCCACCTGGGCCGCGGTCGAGGGAAAGGCGGCGGAATGACCGCCGGATAGTCCGAATGACAAAGCCTGCCGTTTTTTGCGGCAGGCTTTTCTCTTATATTCCGACTTTCTCGAGGAACGCTTTACCGGGCTTGAAAACCGGTCTCGGCTTTGCAGCGGTCTTCCGCGGTTCCCCGATGCGCGGACAGTCTTTCCGCGGCCGGCGGAGGTGGAGTTTGAATGTTCCGAATCCGGTGACGGTCACGGATCCCCCGGCGGCAACCGTGTCCTCGATCGCCGCAAGGAACGCGCCGAGCGCTGCAGCCGCCTGCTTTTTCGTCAGACCCGCTTCCCCGGCGATGTGGGCGATGAGTTCGGCCTTGTTCATTGTCTGACGAGAAATGGGGATGCCCGGTGAGGTCTGAAACATGTAGGCCTCCTCTTCGTCAGGATTTCACGGCATCGCGTTGCCGCTCGAGATTCTTTACGTAGGCGATGGCCCGGACGTACTGCTCCATTGTGTTCAGGTGTTCGATGATCATCGGCATCTCGGGGTTGACCCGCTCGGCCTCGCGGATGTAGCAGCCGATGTCGAGACCGCCCGTGCCGCACTCCGTCTCCCGGATCGACACCGTCAGCCGCTGTTCGAGGACCGCGTCTTTCAGATGGCAGCTGCAGACACGATCCCCGAGGATGGCAAACGTGTCGCGGATCAGCTGCCGGTTTCCAAAGAACGCACGGGGCGAGGAGAGCATGTTCACGATGTCGACGTGGACGCCGAAGGCCGGTCGGTCGATCTCCTCCAAGAGCTTCCGATACACTTCCGGGGAA
>JAFYBI010000348.1 GCA_017540285.1 Clostridia bacterium
GTCGTGAAGTCCGAGACGGCGAAATACCTCTGGACCGGAAAGATCGAAGAACCCGATCCCGAGTGTGTCCGGATCAACAGGGAGGGAAAAACTCTCGACCCGGACAGGATGAGCGACTCGGATATTCCATGAAACAAGAACCATAACCGCCGACAGGAGACACACCGTCAATGATTCGAAGAATGCGCACAGACAAAAGGCATGGATCCGCCCGTATGTTCAGGATCATTCCGGCGCTTTTCGCCGTTCTGGTTTCAATCGCCGGCTCCATCCCGGCGCTCCGTGCGGACGAGCCGGCTGCTGAAACTCCGCAGGATCCGGCGCGTTTCGAGGTTTTCAGCACGAGAATTCCGGATGGCACACGCTGGAGCGAGGGCAAAAGCTTCGTGCGCGACGGCGGTTTCTCCCCGGAATCGAACAACTACATCTACATTGCTCCTGACCAGGATGCCGAGCTGACCGGACTCTCGATCCCGATCCGCGAGAATCCCGGCGCGGGCGAGTACCGCTACATCACGTTCGTGTGGGTGAAATGGGGCGGGACGCAGATCGGGCTCAAGTTCCTGACGAAAGACGAGGGCGCGGACGCAAAGGGACGCGAGTTCGACTACACCTACATCGCGGCACCCGGAGAACCGGACAACGCCAAGCGGATCCCGAAGGGGCTGTCCGTGGTGGACCGGGCGCAGGGCTGGGTGGTCGTGACGCGTGACATGTGGAAGGATTTCGGAGACTTCACGATCACCGGGGTGCAATTCCTGTGCCCCGAACGGCGCGATGCAGGATTCGACGAGATCTTCCTCGCGAAACGCGAATCGGATTTTCTGAACGCTCCGGAAGTCCTGCCGAGCGAAGCGGCGAAACCGATCCCGGACATTACGAACTCCGATTCCGCACAGAAAACGGATTTGCCGTCCGCGGAAACGGCCAATGAGCCGCCTGAACAGGGCGTGAAGATCGACTGGGGCGCCCAGATCAGGGCGGGCGGGTTCATGATGTACCCGTTGTATCTGCTTGCCGTCATCGCGATCGCCATCACATTGCAACGACTGAAATACTCCGGCGCGACGGCGATCGCACCGCGGACGCTGATCGACGAGGTCAATTCCGCCCTCGATGCCGGGGATTTCGACCGGGCGGAGGCTGCCTGCCGCAACGATGCCTCCACTCTGGGCCGCGCGCTCGATTATCTGCTGAAACATCGCGCCGCCGGACGCGAAGCGGTCAGCCAGACGGCGGGCGACATCGCGGCGCGCGACATCCGCACGCACCTCTCGAAGATATACCCGATCTCGATCATCTCCTCGCTGGCGCCCCTGCTCGGCCTGCTCGGGACCGTGGTCGGCATGATCGAGGCGTTCGGGCTGGTCGCTCTCTACGGGGATGAGGGCGGCGCGGCCATCCTTTCCGACTCCATCTCGAAGGCGCTCATCACGACCGCGGCGGGCCTCGTCATCGCGGTCCCCGCCGTCGCTGCCTATTATCTGCTGAAAAACAAGATCATGGACCAGGCGGCTCGCGTGGAAGCCGAACTGGAACATGCCGTCACGGTGCTGTATCTGGAGCACACGGGGCCTGCAAGCGCGGCAAATGCCGAAGCATCTTCCGCCGGGGGAGACGGCAATGCGCTTTGAACTCGGAGACGACGACCGCGCGGAAGTCCAGATGTCGCCGCTGATCGACTGCGTCTTCCTGTTGCTCATCTTCTTTCTCGTGACGACCATGATGAAGAAATGGGAACTGCAGATCCCGCTTTCCGTGCCGCCCATGAGCGCGAGCGTGTCCGCCGCAAAACAGAGCACAGGCTTCGTGATCCTGTCCGTGGACGCCGCCGGGCGTGTCTATCAGGTGCTCGGGCATGATGCCTATTCGGGAGAAAACACCTATGCGCCGGTCCCCGACCTCGACGGCTTCCTGTCCGAACTGAGGGAGAATGCCGGGACGCAGGTGCAGGTCGAGGTAGCGGCATTCCGAGACGTCCCGGTCAGCACTGTTATCGCGCTTTTCGACAAATGCCAAATCCACGGATTCAGCCGGACGCGTGTCCGGCTGGGGAGCAAGCCGCATGAATCTGCCGCTCTTCGCTGAACACGACGGTCCCGA
>JAFYBI010000349.1 GCA_017540285.1 Clostridia bacterium
ATCCGCGAAAAGCTCGTCGCGGGCGTGGAGAAGCGTCTGGTCGCCGACGTGAACGTGGGCTTCCTGCTTTCGGGGGGTCTGGATTCCTCGCTCGTCTGCGCCATCGCGCAGAAGAAGAGCAGCCGGCCGATCCGCACCTTCGCCATCGGTATGGAAGGGGATGCGATCGACCTGAAATACGCCCGTCAGGCGGCGGACTGGATCGGCAGCGAGCATACCGAGGTCACGATGACCCGCGAAGAGGTGCTTGCCTCGCTCGAAACGGTGATCGCCCTGCTCGGCACATGGGATATCACGACCATCCGTGCGAGCATGGGCATGTATCTCGTCTGCAAGGCGATCCATGAAAAGACCGACGTCCGGGTGCTCCTGACCGGCGAGATCTCGGACGAGCTGTTCGGGTACAAATACACCGACTTTGCACCGGATGCGGCGGCCTTCCAGGCGGAGGCCGAAAAGCGGGTGCGGGAACTCTACGCCTACGACGTGCTCCGCGCAGACCGGTGCATCTCCGTGAACTCTCTCGAGGCGCGCGTCCCGTTCGGCGACCTGGATTTCGTGAAATACGTCATGGCGCTCGATCCGGAGATGAAGATGAACCGCTACGGCAAGGGGAAATACCTACTGCGCCGTGCGTTCGACGAGGGCGGCTGGCTTCCGCCGGAGATTCTCTGGCGCGAGAAGGCGGCGTTCTCGGACGCGGTCGGACATTCGATGGTGGACGACCTGAAGGAATACGCCGAGGGTCTGTACACCGACGGAGAATTCGAAGAAATGCGGCGGAAATACGACTATTGTCCGCCCTTCACCAAGGAATCCCTGCTCTACCGGGAGATCTTTGAGAAGCATTACCCGGGGCAGGCGCATATGATCCCGGATTTCTGGATGCCGAACAAGTCGTGGAAGGGCTGCGACGTGAACGATCCGTCGGCCCGCGTCCTTTCCAACTACGGCAGCAGCGGAAAATAACGAAGACATACAACACATCCTGACAGGGATCAGGACGGAGGCATCGATGAAAGAGAGAAAGCTCGTCACGGAAGACGGGCAGGTCTATGAGGGGATCGGCTTCGGCGCCGCGCTGAAAGACGGCGTATCGGCCCCCTTTGAGCTTGTGTTCAACACGTCGGCGGTCGGATATCAGGAGATCCTCTCCGACCCCTCCTACTGCGATCAGGGCGTCGTCATGACGTACCCGCTCATCGGCAACTACGGCCTGGCAGCGGACGACTGGGAATCCGCCGCCCCCGCTCTCGGGGCGCTGATCGTACGGGAGGCCTGTGCCGAGCCGTCGAATTTCCGCTGCGCGGAGACGCTGCACGGCACGATGATGCGGTTCGGCGTCCCCGGACTTGCGGGGATCGACACGAGAAAGCTCACCCGCTCGATCCGCGACCTCGGCAGCCGCAAAGCCATGCTGGCGGACGAAGAGATCCCTGCCGGGGACTGCCTCGCCCTGCTCGGAACGGCGCAGATGCGGCACGATCCGGTCCCCCGGGTCAGCCCGAAAAGCATCCGCGAGTGCATGCCGGCAGAGCCGCGCTTTCATGTTGCCGCCATAGACTGCGGGATGAAGGAGAATATCGTCCGGGAACTGAAATCGCTCGGCTGCCGCGTGACCCGCGTCCCGTATGATACCCCGGCGGAAGTCATCGAATCGCTCCATGCGGACGGCGTTTTCCTGTCGAACGGCCCGGGTGACCCGGAGGACGTGCCGGAGGTCGCCGAGACGGCGCGGAGGCTCCGCGGGAAGCTGCCCCTGTTCGGCATCTGCCTCGGTCATCAGATCCTCGCCCTGTCCTACGGCGCCAGGACCTATAAGCTGAAATTCGGACACCGTGGCGGCAACCACCCCGTGAAGAACCTCCTGACCGGGAAGACCGAGATCACCTCACAGAACCACTCCTATGCGGTCGATGCGGGGAGCCTCGGCGGGACGCCGCTCACCGTCACCCATGTGAATCTGCTGGACGGGACGGTGGAGGGGCTGGCATGTCCCGCCGACCGGGTCTTTTCGGTCCAGTATCATCCGGAGAGCGCGCCGGGACCGGTCGACAGCGAGTACCTGTTCGGGAAATTTATCGAAATGATGGAGGCCGACCATGCCGAAAAGAGATGACATACACAAGATCATGGTGATCGGCTCCGGCCCCATCGTCATCGGACAGGCTGCGGAGTTCGACTACGCCGGGACGCAGGCCTGCCTTGCGCTGAAGGAGGAGGGCTACGAGGTCGTCCTCGTCAACTCCAACCCAGCCACGATCATGACCGACACCGATATCGCCGACCGGGTCTATATGGAACCCCTGACGCTTGAATTTGCCGCGCGCATCCTGCGTACCGAGCGTCCGGACGCCATCCTCCCCGGCATCGGCGGCCAGACGGGACTGAACCTCGCCGTGCAGCTCGCAAAGAAGGGGATCCTCGGCGAATGCCGCGTCGAACTGCTCGGCACGAAGATCGAAGCCATCGAGGAGGCGGAGGACCGGGAGCGGTTCAAGGCCCTCTGCGAGCGGCTCGGCGAACCCGTTCTCTCCTCCGACGTCGCGCATACCGTCGAAGAAGGTTGTGAGACCGCGGCGCGGATCGGGTATCCGGTGGTGCTGCGTCCTGCCTTCACGCTCGGCGGCACGGGCGGCGGCTTTGCCGAAAACGAGGAGGAACTCCTCCCCCTGCTCCGGCACGGACTCGAACTCTCCCCCGTCACAGAAGTCCTCGTGGAGAAGAGCGTCAAGGGATACAAAGAGATCGAATTTGAGGTCATGCGGGACAGGAACGACACGGCAGTCGCCGTCTGCCACATGGAAAACGTCGATCCGGTCGGCATCCACACCGGGGATTCCATCGTTGTCGCGCCCTGCCAGACCCTCGCCAACCGGGAGCTGCAGATGCTCCGCTCGTCCGCGCTGCGCATCATCCGTGCGCTCGGGATCGAGGGGGGCTGCAACGTGCAGTTCGCGCTGGATCCTGAATCCTTCCGGTATTACGTCATTGAAGTCAATCCCCGCGTGTCGCGGTCGTCCGCGCTCGCGTCGAAGGCGACGGGGTATCCCATCGCACGGGTCTCGGCCAAGATCGGC
>JAFYBI010000350.1 GCA_017540285.1 Clostridia bacterium
GCGGGAGGTCAGCTCCTTCAGTTCCTCGTTGAGGTTCCGGTAGTAGTCGCTTCCCGTCAGGGTGTTGATGCGCTCCGCAAACCGCCGGAAGGCCGTGCTTTTGAGCTCCGGCGCGAGCGGGAGAAGCTCGTCGCGCAGCAGATCGAGCAGGGTGGTGTAGAGTTCGACCTCGGTGATGCTGTATAAATACGCCTCGGTAGACTGCGCGGAATCGGAGCCCATGCGCCTCAGCTCGGTGATGTCGTTGAGCAGCGGGCTCATTTTGAGCAGGATGCGCGCGAGCTCGGGGTGATTGGTCAGGTCCTCGAAGGTGTCCTGCCGGTAGAGAATGACCTCGGGGTCACAGGTATAAAACGATCCGAAATCGCAGCTCTTCAGGTCCATGAGGAAGTAGAGCTCGAGCTGCTCCGCCGTGTTGGAGGAGAGCCGCCCGGATTCCTCCCCGAGCATGTGACGCCGGAGGCTGTCCGCGTCGGGGTAGAGCAGACTGATGTCGGAGGTGTCGAGAACTTCGTGTTCGGCCATAACTGTTAAATACTCCTGTCGATCGCCTTTTCGGGTATTATACAATATAAAAGAATCGCAGACAAGGGGAAATTTATGAACGTCACGGAAAAACGCGCGGGGAGAGGGAAAAAACCGCCGCATCGCCCGGCTCGTTGCCCGGAATACGGCGGTTCTCGGCTGTGCCGCGCATGCTCAGTCGCTGAAATCGCTGTCGAGGATGACGTCGAAGCGGTAATCCGGATGCATCGCGGAGATCTCTTCGCAGAACGCGCGGCAGATCTCCTTGGTGTCTGCGCCGAAGTCCATCAGCAGATCGACGCTCACGCGCTTCGCCTCCTCGTCGACGTAGAAGCCGTGCGTTCCGAGGATCTCCGGGTACTTCAGCGCCGCGGATTCGATGTCCCGGCGGATCTCGGAGACCGCGGGATCGTCGCTGTTTGCCGCGTAGATGCCGATCGTGAGGAGGATGCCGAATTCATGGAAGACGTCTTCGGTGATCTTCCGCGTCAGGAGGTGGATCTCACGCGCCGTCAGCTCGTCGGGGACCTCGATGTGCGCGGAGCCGATGATCTTCTCGGGACCGTAGTGATGCAGGATCAGATCGTAGGTGCCGAGCACGCCGTCAGCCGCGTTGATTCTGGCGCGGACTGCGGACGACAGATTCTCCTCCGCGCGGGTCCCGATGATGCTGGAGAGCGCGTCCATGAGGATCTCGACGCCGGCCTTCACGATGAAGACGGAAATGAGGATGCCGAGCCAGCCCTCGATGCTCCGGTGAAAGAGCAGGCTGACCAGCGCGCCGACGAGCGTCGTGGAGGAGACGGCGGCGTCGAAGAAGGCGTCCGTGCCGGAGGCGATGAGGGATTCGGAATGCAGCTCGGCGCCTTTCGCTTTCACGTAACGCCCGAGCAGGAATTTGACCGCGACGGCCGCGGCGACGATGACGAGCATCGGGATGGAATAGGACGCCGCTTCCGGATGGAGGACGGCTGCGATCGCCTCGCGGAAGGAGGTCACGCCCGCGAGCAGGACGATCACCGCGATGATGACCGATGTGATGTATTCCACGCGCCCGTGCCCGTAGGGATGCTTGCGGTCCGCCGGTTTGTTCGCCAGCTTCGTTCCGACGATGGTGACGACGGAGGAAAACGCGTCGCTGAGATTGTTGACGGCGTCGAGCACGATGGCGATGGAACCCGCGATCAAACCGACCGCCGCCTTGAACGCGGCGAGGACGATGTTCGCGGCGATGCCGATGACGCTGACGCGCACGATTTTTCTGCTTCTGTCCATGTTCTTCTCCCCGAAATCAAGCGCCCCCGCAAAGGCCGAAGCGCTGCTTGTCGGAAAATTGTATGCAAAGCGGAGGGAAAAGTCAAGGGGACTGCCGCGGAATTTACATTTTGTTCACAGGCCGGGCGGAGATCCCCCGCGGGCACATGACGAACGCGAAAAAAAGAGGCCGCACGGGATGTGCAGCCTCTCAATTGGTTTACACGCTGTTTATGCGCTTAGTGCTTCTTGGAGATCGCGAAGCCTGCCAGGGAGATGACCGCAGCGACGGCGGCAACGATGCCGAAGTCGAA
>JAFYBI010000351.1 GCA_017540285.1 Clostridia bacterium
TGCCGACGGGGATCCCGGTCGCGACGGTCGCGATGAACGGCGCCGCCAACGCCGCGCACCTCGCCGTCGAGATCCTCGCGCTCTCCGACGACGCCCTCGCCGAAGCGGTGGAAGCATCCCGCCGTGCGGGCGCCGACAAGGTCCGCTCGAAGGACCGGGCGCTGCAGGAGAAGCTCGGATAACGCTCTCCGCAGCTCGCCGCAGGCAGATTTCACGGGCGCAGCGCTTTTCACTCATGCTGTTTCATACACCGGTGATTTCTCAGGGGAACGGATTGCCACGTCATGGACCGGACGGTCCGTTCCTCGCAATGACACCTTGTTTGAACGGTGATGCAGTGTTTGAGGGGTTTCGCTCATATCTGCACACAACGTTTCTGCTGCATGATCCATCGGTGCACCGCACTTGATTGTGTCATTGCGAGGCCGCAGGCCGTGGCAATCCGTACTCCTTCCGAACGACAAGGACGCGTTCATGGAGTGAAGAGCGGATTTCCTTCGGAGTGAATTTGCCGCTGCGCGGCAGTTTAACCTATATAACAGTATATAACAGTTGGAAAGGACAAATCCAGCCATGAAAAGCTACAGCGAAGCATACAAGAACGCGGGCGTGGACATCACCGCAGGGTACGCGGCCGTCGAGCTCATGAAGCGGCACATCGCGCGCACCGTCGTCGACGGCGTCTGCGACAAGATCGGCGGCTTCGGCGGGATCTTCGACCTCGGCGTCGTGATGGAGAAGTACGGCATCCGCCATCCGCTCCTCGTCTCCGGGACCGACGGCGTCGGCACCAAGCTCAAGATCGCCTTTCTCATGGACAAACACGACACCGTCGGCATCGACTGCGTCGCCATGTGCGTCAACGACATCATCTGCTGCGGCGCGCGCCCGATCGTCTTCCTCGACTACATCGCCTGCGGGAAGAACGTCCCCGAGAAGATCGCCTCGATCGTCTCCGGCGTCGCGGAAGGCTGTGTACAGAGCGCCTGCGCCCTCGTCGGCGGAGAGACGGCGGAGCATCCGGGGCTCATGCCCGAGGACGAATACGACCTCGCGGGGTACGCCTGCGGCATCGTGGACCGCGAATGCGTGATCGACAAGGAAAACGTCCGCCCGGGAGATGTGATCCTCGCCCTGCCCTCCTCCGGCGTCCATTCGAACGGCTTCTCCCTCGTGCGCAAGGTCTTCGATATCGAGCACGCCGATCTCACGTCTCCCGTGGCAGCGCTCGGCGGCAAGAGCCTCGGGGAGGTCCTCCTCACCCCGACGAGGATCTACGTGAAGCCGATGCTCGCGCTGATGGAATCCGTGAACGTCAAGGCCGTCTCCCACATCACGGGCGGCGGGTTCTACGAGAACATCCCGCGCTCCCTGCCCGACGGCTGCTCCGCCAGGATCGAGCGGGCCGCGGTGAAGGTCCTCCCGATCTTCGAGCTGATCGCGAAGACGGGCGGCATCTCCGAGCGCGACATGTTCAACACCTACAACATGGGCGTCGGCATGTCCGTCATCGTCGCAAAGGAGGACGCGGACCGCGCGCTCTCGATCCTCCGGGCAAACGGCGAGGACGCCTACGTCATGGGCGAGGTGGTCTCCGGCGACGACGGCGTGATCCTCGCGTAAGGAAAGGCGGAACCGATGGACAGAACGAGAATCGCCGTCTTCGTATCGGGAGGCGGGACCAATCTGGAAGCCATTCTGAAAGAAGCCGAAGCCGGGAACATCCCCCACGGGGAAATCGCCCTCGTCATCTCGTCCAAACCCGGCGTCTACGCTCTGGAGCGGGCGGCGAACCACGGCATCCCGGCGGAGGTCGTCTCCCGGAAGCAAGATCCCGACCATTTCGAGGAGCGGATCGAAGCTCTGCTCGGGGAGTACCGGATCGGCATGATCGTGCTCGCGGGATTCCTCTCCATCCTCTCCCCGTCGTTCACGGACCGGTGGGACGGGAGGATCATCAACGTACACCCCGCCCTGATCCCCTCCTTCTGCGGAAAGGGATTCTACGGGCTGAGAGTACACGAGGCCGCCCTTGCCTACGGGGTGAAGGTCACGGGAGCGACTGTGCACTACGTCAACTCGGTCCCGGACGGCGGGAAGATCATATTGCAGAAGGCCGTCAATATTGAAGAGGGCGACACCCCGGAGATCCTGCAGAAGCGCGTCATGGAACAGGCGGAATGGGAACTGCTCCCGAAGGCGACGGAGATCGTGGCCGCCCGCCTCGCCGGAAAAGCCCACTGACCGGATAGGCAGAACAATAAAAGATTATAAAAACCGAAACATAATACTATATTCCTTCTATAAAGCTGACTTCATGGGTTTTGATCGCTCTCCGTAGAATGCGAACGGCCTTGCCGTGAGCTCGCGAAGGATAACCCTGATATGGTTGGATGACTATATTGGTGTGTCAAGGCA
>JAFYBI010000352.1 GCA_017540285.1 Clostridia bacterium
CCTGATCGACCGTCTGACGCACGTCCTCGAATCCGACTTCGGGCGCGTGACCTACACCGAGGCGATCGAGCTTCTGAAGGAGCACAACGACAAATTCGACTACAAGGTCTCGTGGGGCTGCGACCTCCAGACGGAGCACGAGCGGTATCTCACCGAGGAGATCTTCAAGCGTCCGGTCTTCGTGACGGATTATCCGAAGGAGATCAAGGCGTTCTATATGAAGCTCAACCCGGACGGCAGGACCGTCGCGGCGATGGACTGCCTCGTCCCGGGGATCGGGGAGATCATCGGCGGCAGCCAGCGCGAGGACGACCTCGGCCTTCTCGAGCGGCGCATGGACGAGCTGGGTCTCGACCGCGCGTCGTATGAGTTCTACCTCGACCTCAGGCGGTACGGATCGGCGCGTCACGCGGGCTTCGGGCTCGGGTTCGAGCGCTGCGTGATGTACCTCACGGGGGTGTCGAACATTCGGGACGTCATCCCGTTCCCGCGCACCGTCGGGAATTGCGAACTGTAAACCTGAGGCCTGCGGCCGCGATTCCTTTCACCAATACAGAGATTGCGTATCTGAAAAGGTACGCATTTTCTTTCGCTGGCGCGCTGACGCTTGCGGATTACATGCAGGTAAGCTCCTTTGTGAAGGAGAAAACCAGCACTCCGCCGCGCAGGCTGCATAAACGCCTTTTTGCCCGCGGGGGCTCCCCGCCTTGCGCAGTGAGCCCGCCGTGTGTCTCCGGGCACCGCCCGGTGTCCCCGCGGACTCCGCGGCGCGCGCGCTCGTCTCGCTACATAAAATTCACAGATTGTATTTTGACTTCCCCCCGCACCTGTGCTATAATATTTTTTATGAATGCTAAAATCGGGAGCAGTCTCGGAAAGCGATGATCATCCTCGGAATCGACCCCGGAATCGCCATCGTGGGATGGGGCGTCATCGAGTCCCAGGGCGTCGGAAAAAAGATCCGCCCCGTCGACTTCGGCGCCATCACCACCCCCTCCTCCATGAAAACGGAGGACCGGCTTCTGGAGGTCCACCGCGAGCTCACGGCCGTCATCCGGCAGTATCGGCCGGAAGCCTGCGCCATCGAAGAGCTCTTCTTCAACACCAACCAGAAAACCGGCATCATCGTGGCCGAGGCGCGCGGCGTTCTCCTCCTCGCATGCCGGGCCGCGGACGTTCCCGTCTTCGAATACACCCCGCTGCAGATCAAGCAGGCCGTCGCCGGATACGGACGCGCGGACAAGAAACAGGTCATCCGGATGGTCACGACCTTCCTCGCCCTCCCGGAACCGCCGAAGCCCGACGACACCGCCGACGCCCTTGCCGCCGCGATCTGCCACCACTACGCGGGCTCCAACCGCCTCGCCGAATACTTCAACCGCCCCACCACCATGGCCGGCAAGATCGGTCAGGAGGGGAAGGGCAGCCGCTCCGTGTGGGCCTCCCGCCTCGGCGGCGCCAACGCGGACGTGCTCGCGCGCGCGAAGGAGATCGAGGCGCAGCGCGCCGCCGAACAGCAGAAAAAGCAGGCTGGCGAACAGGACCGCCGCTCCGACGGCATGGTGTGGACGCCCGCCGAACAAAGAAAGCAGAACGAAGAATCATGATTTTTCTCGCCGATCGCTGGAAATCCTATGAACTGATTGACGCCGAGGGCGGCGAACGCCTCGAGCGCTGGGGAGACCGGATCCTCGTGCGGCCCGATCCGCAGGTGATCTGGAAGGGAGAGCGCAAAAATCCCCTCTGGCGGCGCGCGGACGGCGTCTACCGCAGACAGGGCGGGGGCGGCTCGTGGGTCGTCAACCGCATGCCCGACGCCTGGAACATCACCTACCCCTGTGCCGCGGGCGAGCTGACCTTCCGGCTCCGTCCGATGGGCTTCAAGCATACCGGACTCTTCCCCGAACAGGCCCCCAACTGGGACTGGACCGCGGGGATCGTAGGGGAGGCCGTGAAGGAAGGCCGGGATCGGCCCCGCGTCCTCAACCTCTTCGCCTATACCGGCGGCGCGACCGTCGCATGCGCCATGGCCGGGGCCGCGCTCGTGCACGTCGACGCCTCGAAGGGGATGACGAACGCCGCGCG
>JAFYBI010000031.1 GCA_017540285.1 Clostridia bacterium
AACCGCTCTTCCTCGACGTCGACGGCTGGACGTACTATCTGGGCGTCGGGATCGGAGGCCCGGAGGTAAACGTCGCATACGAGCTGATCGAATCGACGTTCGACCGTCTCCTCTTCCGGCAGATCAACCGCTTTGGCAATTCCCGTCCGGAGGAGGACGTCACGGCCTATGACGTATACGCTGCGGAGATCGACATGCTCCGCGGAGAGGACGGATGGCGCGTGAACGCGTTTGTGACGCAGGACGGGCACGCCATCCGCCTGGACGGGATCGAGTCCGAATACCTCGGCACGGAATCCGTCTACCCAGAGCCGCCCGCATCCGATCCCTTCGCCCCGCGCTTTGTCTCGGCGGAACTGAAGCCGAGCGCGGTCCACGAGAGCCTCCCGGAAGCGGAAGCCGCCCATCCGACCTGCACCTTCCCGCTTTGGGCGATCAACAACACGTCCCCGGACGGCTTCTCCGAGGAGGTCGACCGCTGGCGCGCACAGCTCGATTCCCCGCTTGTCAGCGACAGCCACTTCCTGCTCGCGATCGAGGACATCCCCGATCTGAAGCTGTCCGTATATAACCCCGCCGCGGCGAATGCGGTCTACTGGCGCGGGGAGTGCTACTTCATCCCCCGCAGCTTCCGTCTGCGGTCCGCGGATTTCCACATCCTCCGGCTCGACTTCGGCGTCCTCATCTGGAACGGCCCGATCGGCAGCAGCGGATCCTGGGAAGCCGAGGAGGAGGAACAGCGCTTCGCGCTCTTCACGGACCAGGGCGTCTGGTGGATCAAGAACAGCCCGTCCGTCACCGGCGAAACGCTGAAGTTCGACACCTTCGACGAAACGGAGCTGTCGTTCCAGCGCTTCTCCAACGCCGTGCTGAAGGCGGAGAATAACGCGGCGGACGCCGTGCTCCTCGCGGCTGACGACCCGGACGGCTTCTGGAGCGATAACGGCACGGTCCGTTTCGACGAGGACGGCGCGCCCCTGTTCGGGACACAAGCGGAGTTCCCCCGCACGGTCGCGGACTGGGTCCACGCCCGCTCCGTGCAGTTTGAAAACGGCTTCGGGGAAACGGGCCCGCTCTGGTACACCGCGGATCTCATCCGTCAGATCGACGAAGAGGCGAACGAGATCACGGCAAGGCTCGGCGAAATCACCGTTTCGCTCGAAAACGTGTCCGCGGAAGCCGAAAAGAACAGCCTTCTCGCCGAACGCGCCGCGCTGTCGGATCGCATGGACCTCGTGAAACGCGCGAAAGAACTGGCGGCGGACAAGCAGAACGGCCTCCTCGCCGACTGGATCGCGGAAACCGCCCGCACGTCGACGCGGCCCGAGATCGAGGGGAAAATCAAAAAGCTCGAGGGCCAGCGCATCCAGGCGTCGAACGACATGAACAACGCCATCGTGCGGGTCGCGGAGCTCAGCGAATCGATCGACCGGCGTAAAGCCCTCATCGAGGACGGAAGCGCGCCCAGCGAGGACCGCATCTCCGCGGCTTCGGAACTCAGCGCCTTCGAGCGCGAACGGGATCAGCAGACCGCCCTCGAGGAGCGGTGCCTGAACGCCATCCGGCAGTTCGGCATGTATATCTCCTGGTACGAAGCGGTCCTCGAGGAGATGGAGAAGAACGGCCTCGGCGAGCTCTCGGATGAAGCCGTCCGCGGCCTCTATGCCGACATGATCGAGGCGCGGTATACGTACGAGAGTTATCAGCCCTACGGCGCGGAACTCGGCGACCTCGACGGAGACGGCGTCATGGAACTGATCGTCTACCGCCAGCCGACGGAGAGTACGTACCCGCTCGATATTTACACGATCGAAGACGGCGAGGTCCGCGCGTTCTTCTCTCCCTTCGACGTGCCCCGATCCGCAGGCGCGCCCGACTACGACGTCATTCTTTCTTCCCTGCCGGCTTCTTTCGCGGTTCCGGACAGCCTGATCGGCTTCTTCCGCATGGAGAGCGGCATAGCGATCCTCGGCGCGTACGTCGGATCGGAATTCAACGCGTCGTACCGGTGCTATCAGTTCGCTTCGATCGACGGCGCGCTCCGGATACGGGAGCTCTTCTCCGCCGAATGGATGGGCGAATGGTATTACGATGAAGCGATGCGGAACCGCACTTTCATGAACGGGGAAGAGATCGCGGGCGGATACGAGGCGTTCCGGACGGCATGGGATTCCTGGGTCTCGGACTTCGCGCTCGCATACGGGACCGTCACGCCGTGCGCGTCCGACGAATGGTTCATCACCGCTCCCGGTGACAGTTATCCCAGCCCGTCGCTCGTTCAATGGCTGAGGGGTGTGCTGCCCGGCGACAAACTGTCCGTGAGGCTTCGCGGACTGACTGCGGAGGACCTTCTGTACATCACCGGGACGTTCTCTCACGTCACGGCGGAAGAACTGGCCCCCGTGCTGAATCAGACGGGAACGCGAAAGAGCGAACCGGCACCCGGCTCGTTCCGCAACTATTACGAACTCGAAATCTATCTCTCCTATGCCTCTCCCGACGGCGGATTCGGGTCGGAGAGCGAAACTCTCCACCTGTTTGCCGGCTTGCAGGAAGATCTTGTCCGTATCACCTGGACGGATGACGGAAACAGACAGTACACGGAACGGTTCGTGAGCGATCCTGACCTGTACCGGATTCTGCGTGAAAACTACCGTCTGACGGAAAATATCGATACCTATGCCTTGCTGAAATGGGGCCGGGCAGTCAAAGAGCGGGCGGCAGAGACCGTAGAGAATACCCTCGGAATGGACGGCATTCCCGTCTTTACGAATTACCGGATTCTCGCGTTCTCTCAAAAGGACACCTTTGAGGACAGCGGCATCCGCTATACGGTTTATGAGTGGTCGCCGGTCTTCCTGACGAACGATCCGGACAACGTCGTCTGGGCAGGCGGCATGTACCTCGACGCGGACGAACGGGTCTGCGCGCTGGAACAGGAGACGTACTGGGCAATTCAGGAGACAGAATCCGAGGTGCGAGGTCTGTTCTTCGACTGGAGTCTGTATCTCGGTCCGGATGAAGAGAGCGGAATTCTGCAAGCCCGGGAAACCGTCATTCAAGCGTTTACGACGAAGGAAGGCATCTCCCTGGAGGAACCCCCCGAAGAAAAGCGGGAAGCCGACGCGCTTCACGCGAGGGGCCTCTTCTCCCGGCTGGAAACCGCGCTCGTCGCCGAGCAGCTCGTGACGCTGACGATGAAGCCGGAATGGCTGACGGACGGCGACCTCCGCTCCGCCGCAGGCATATTCAAGCTGTTCGGCATCTCGGGCACCCGTTACGGGAATGACTATCCCGCCGTCTT